>NZ_JBCAQT010000019.1:0-66280 GCF_038419845.1 Marinimicrobium sp. C2-29 | reverse complement strand
GCGGGCTCTGAAATAGAGTTTAACTCAATGAGCCGATGTATGGATTCAGGTTGACACATAGGGATCCTGATCTCGTCGCAATATTAAATGACCGAGTTCCATTTTATATTAGACAAGCTATAAATGAACAGTAAATGTTAGGTCAAGGCTCGAGTACTACAGATATATGGTAGGAATCGGTTCTGAGGTGATTGACCTGACAGACACCATCCGACAAACAGGTAACTGTCAGATCAAGTCTGGACTACTACACGTTATCCCTAGCACCAGTGTGAAATGCTCTGGCCTATCCGCATTGGAATACTCGCCCGCCGAATGAAAGTCAGGTTCCTATTACCTCACCATCGTCTTTGGTAATTAACACCGTGGTCGAGCGCGGGCGAGTTTGACCGTCGCTCGCCGGGTAACTGATGCCCGGATGTTGGACATTGACCCAAAGGGCCTTTCCGTCTGGCGTGGAGGTAATACCTGTTATCTCGCAGCCGGCGGGCCCGGTTAAAAAACGTTTGACCCGGCGGGTCACCGGATCTGCACACAGCAACTGGTTTGTGCCCATAGCCTCGTATGCGGATTTGTCATCCCCAAAGTCGGTTTGAATCCAAAGGCGTCCATCGGGATCGAACCAAAGGCCATCAGGACAGGCAAAAATATCGCCCTCGATATTGCCGTATCGGTGGTTGTCACGCCAGGACTTTCCCTCAGGGGGGCGTTCGCCGGCCAGTAAAAAGAGTTCCCATTTAAAGCGCACGGCGTGTGGATGACTGTCTTGTTCCTGCCAGCGCAGAATTTGTCCATATTGGTTCTGCGATCGGGGATTCGCTTCATTCAGAGGCTGGTCCGGATCCACGCCTCTATCAATATTGTTGGTTAAAGTCACGTAACCGTCCCGCGAGTATGGGTTCACGGCAACCCACTCGGGCCGATCCATGGGTGTGGCTCCCACAGCGTCAGCGGCGCTGCGCTGGTTGATCAGCACATCCGCCTGGTCACGAAAGCCGTTGGCCTCTGTCAATCCCAGCTCACCCCAGCGTAGCGGGCGCCATTCACCTGTGCCATCCTGATGGTAGACAGCCACATAGACAGTACCTTTATCCAGCAAGTCGCGGTTACTCTTCGGGTTGTTAGGATCAAATCGGCCTTCCGGCACAAACTTGTAGACGTATTCACCCCGCGAATCCTCGCCGGAGTAGAAGGCTAGGCTGCCGTCCGGGTGGTGTACGCAGGTACAGCCCTCGCGAGTGCTTCGGCCCAGAGCGGTGCGCTTGACCGGCTTGAAATCCGGGTCAAAAGGGTTTACCTCCACCACCCAGCCGAAACGGTTGGGTTCGTTTACATGGCCACCATGGGGCTGGCCGCTCTTGGGGGTTGCATCAAAGCGCGGGTCAGTGGATTCCCAGTAGCCTCTATTGCTGTGGGGGCCCGAGGAAATGCCGTAGCGGTGGTGTTCACGCCGCCTATCATAATCGGCCCTGTCGCGGTTGACGAAGTAGTTATGCCAATTTTCCTCTGCGATCAGGTAAGTGCCCCAGGGAGTCACTCCCATGGAACAGTTATTTAGCGTACCCAGCACCTCTCGACCTTCTGGATCGTCCCGGGTTTTCAAAGCATCCACACCGGCGCAAGGTCCGCTGATCGCCATTGGAGTGTAGGCGGTCAAACGGCGGTTGTAGCGTGAGGGGTAAACCCTCTGCCACTCCCCCGCGTCGTCCTTGCAGACCTCAATAATACTTAAGCCGTGGCCCGCCTGTTCCTTGCGCACTTCCTCTGGAGGACGCAGTTTGTGACCCACAGAGTCTTCTGTGATGGTCAGGCCTTGCGGGTGAATCGTCGGGTTTGTGTATTCGTGGTTGATCACCAGCAAGCCGCGCGTATCGGGCGTCTCTGGAAAGGGGAAAAAGTGCATGCCATCGTGGTTTTGACCAGCCTGAACACCCTGATCTCGCCAACTATTCCTCGCATCTGGGTCCCAATCTGGCGCGCCTTTTTCCACAGGGTCACCCCAACTGAAAAACGGGCGAGCGGTATAGCCTTCCGGCACGTCTACACGGTCGTAATGGGGATCACTCACAACCGGAACCGGTTTAAAACTAATGGCCGGGCGCGGGTTGTTTCGAAAGGTCGACTGATCATTGGAGTCATTAGAAGAACAACCTCCGAGCAGAGCGGAAGGCGCAAAAGGCCCAGCCAGCAAGCCCAGGCTGCCTTTGAGCACTCGACGACGAGACCGGCTGATCTGCTCCAGGCTTCGGTTTCCACTGAGATTTATGGATATATCGTCTATATCGGTCATGCTCTAACTCCTACATGCGCAGAACGATTGGAAGCTCTTTCCTGCGAATATTGATTTTTTCCCATGAACTTTGCTGAAGAGCTCTACTTTTCCGTGTCCAGGCGTTCCCATAACCCCGAAAGGTCCGCCGTCGATGTTGTCGTATTCTCATTCAATTTTTCGTTTATTCCGATGGCCATCCGATCGACACCCTTCACATCCATGCGGCTCACTTCAAGCATGTCACTGCAACAAAAGTACATCCCCTACCTCGCGTTCTCCGTCTTTGTCAGACGACAACCCCGTTGGCTGGCCGTCTACAATCATCATTGCCGATCCTCCACCGTCGAGGTTAATTGCCCACTCCGCCCCCAGGCTTTCCAACGCATTAGCAACCTCCGTTATTGATGCACCTGCGGTCACTCCTGGCTGACGCCCATAGATAGTTATCACGTATGCTTTCCCGTCGCCTGTAATGCCGACCGCCGTTCTAGGGTGCCGCCGTACTACCCAGGCATGGTAGAAATCTGCTCGATTCAGCTCATTAATTGCCGCACCGGCGTCTGAGGCCGCAGCCGTTCCCAAATCGTCATTTTTGTCTACATAACGATCTGTTACAGAGCCACCTACATATTCTACATCCCAGCCTTCAGGACCACGGTTTTCAACGGTCACCATCCCATTCTTCATCAGCAATGGCCCCCCATTTACGGCATACATACCGCTCCCTACTTGTACTTCCGAGTTACCAGCGATAACCTTGAAATCAAGCTCTATATTGTCACCGACGTTTGCATCAACTTCTTTTATACTGGCGCCGTTTACGCTAACCAAAAGACCGTTCTCAGGAATAGATATCTCCGTAATATCACCCAGATCGCGAGAAGCACTTACCTTGCCATCAATCACCGAGACAACCCTACCCGAAGAAAGCTCGACGGACCGACCGTAATCTCTGGTAAAAATAACCACCTCATTTTCATTCTTACAAACGAAGTCATGAACGGGTATCCCCATATCAGGATCCAGAGGACTTCCACAATTTAATACCTTTCCAGGCTCTCTGTTAATACCATGCGCCCTGTATAACGAGTTTTCTATTGTAAAATTAAGAACCGTATCTACGTTATCCATAATCTCAATTTTTGGACCACTTTCGCTCCTTAGAAATAGTGCCGGCCGACCTGAAACAGCCTCGCTAACGATTCGACCGTCGATTATGGATATTCCGGCAGGGTCACCAGGAACACCGACGCTGTCTTCCCACGCAAAGTATCCACCATTTACAGCAGCTATGGCGCCGTTATTACTTGCCACTTTTGACGTTTTCGCCAAACCTTTAACCTGGTTACCCGGTAAAGCCGATTTAAATCTATCAGAAGTTTTACTTAGGTCAACTTCCAACACACTTATCTGAAACGGACCTGTTGTTGGATGTCCACTCTCAGCCGTAAACCTAACAGATAGACCCTCGAAAATATCAGCATTCTCTTCTTTGAGTCGATTTGCATCACTTTTATACTTGAACTCACCAACCTGAACATACCCGCCAAGATCTTGCCCATCAGGTCCTTTCTCAGCGCTATACACAATGTCAGATTCATACCCTAATTGAACGTACCTCCTCTTAAGGTCCTCAAGCCTTCCTTTTGGAAGAAGCGTACTAGTTAAAGTAAAATAGTCTGACTTGGAAGGGGTGCCGCGAACAATCTGGTGAAGAATCACCCCCTCCGTGATACGTTCGCTTTCAACCTTCTGTTTTAGATTGGACTCACCTATCCTGAGATCAGGAATGTTTGTTATAGAAACTGGTTTTTCTGTCGACGCATCCTGGGAAAAGTAAATCGCTACACCTATTGCCAGAAAAATAGAGGACAGCAAAAACACTCCAGTCAACTTCTTAAAATTCATTATTAATATCTCTTCACAAAATGAGGTATGCAATCATTGAACAAGTTAAACAACAATACTTAATATATTAACAATTACTTATTGATGCAATCTGTCTAACGAATTTTGAAAGTTTTAAATCATCGCCCTACTCTAAAAAGAAGGGAGCGGCTGGTTCTTTACCCGCCCCCTCAACGTCACTAAAATTAAAATGTATAGCGAGCACCGAGAAACACACGACGACCAAGTTGCGCAGTGTCGTGCGGCAAACCACGAACAGACTCCGTCTCTAACCGCTCTTCGGTTATATTCAGCGTCTGAAACTGAAAAGTAAGATTATCTGTCACGTTGTAGTTTGCCGAGAAATCCAGCTGTCCTCGCCCGTTCTGAAAGACCGGAACACCAAATGAACCGGCGGTCGACTCGACGAAATCTTCCCGGTATGCGTAGGAAAGACGGCCATCAAATCGCCCGTTGTCATAATAGAGGATAGCGTTATAGCTGTTCTCGGACAATCCCGCGATGGAAGCGGTCTCACTAGTAGATTGCCCCTCCTCGAAAGCCGAGTCGCTATCGGTATAAGTGTAGTTGAAGATACCACCAAAGTCCGATAACGCTTCTGGCAGGAAGTCGAAACGAGACTGCGCAATAAACTCGACACCGGAGATTGTCGCTTTATCACCATTTGTGGGGAAACTAAAAACAATAGGACCTGTGACCAGCTCACCACTAACTTGGGATAAATATTGGCGATCTTCAGTCTCGCTCGTATTCACGATAAGACCATCGATATTCTTGTAAAATGCGTTGAAAGCAAGAAGACCCTCAGGCGCAAAATACCACTCTATACCAACATCCAAATTGTCGGCTGTAAAAGGTTCAAGTTGTGGGTTACCACGAGTTCCATCACCGCCACTTTCGTCAATACCACCAAAGCTCTCTGAGACACGAAGGTCATTCAGTGTTGGTCTGGTCAGAGATTTCGCATAGGACGCCCGTAGAAACAGGTCCGACTGAATCTCGTAGCGCAAGCTCATGCTGGGAAGCGCTTCGGTATAGCTATTAGAGACCTGGATTGGCGTTCCCACATCATTCGCAACCCGGAATCCCGATGACGTCTGCTCGGTGTCAACAACTCTCACACCGGCATTGAACAAAAGGTCGTCAAACTCAAAGGTGATTTCACCATAAACCGCCACCGTCTCTTCTTCACCTGAGAAGCTCTCCTGAGCTGCACGCGCTTGACGATTAATCAGAACCGACCCCGGAACCGTTAAGTCATCAATAATAACATTCTCAAGCGGGCCGGTTACAGGAGACCGGAAGCTGTCTATATTGAATCCATCCAGGAAATACTGATCCAAAACGGCGTCAGGGTTAGCAGAGATAATACGGGAGGGAAATGACGATGGAGCGCCATTTATGTCAAAGTCCTCGAACACTAACTGGTCTGCCAAGGTTGGCAGCGTACGAAGATTCGTATCAGGACTTTCGTTGTCGATCCGAACCTCGATAAATGACCGCTCCGTCTCTCTATTGGAGTATCGAGCGCCAAAATCAATACTGGTGATCGGACCGGAGGAAAACGCACGGTTAAAGTCAACTTTAGTGCTAAACTCCTCGTCCTTATCGACCGTAGGTCGAATTAGGAAAACATTAAGAAAGTATTCCTCAGCAAGATCGGGATTGGATAAGTCCTGCCCTGGAGATGAAAACTCAACGAACTGTCCGCTTAGATCGTAAGAAACCGGAAAACGTAGCAGCTGCCCAGTATCTAGATCGCCACGTGCAAAGGATAACAAAGAGGAGTCGCTAGACAGTTCCCGGCTCGAGTAGCCGACAAACGGCCGCACGGTCCAGTTGTCGTCAGGCGTATACTCAGCGAATGTCGATACCTGCATGAAGTCTTCATCTGTATCGTTGTCATTGGTGGCGACACGGTTCTGAACGTCAGTCAGCGTAGCAGAGCGTATAACACCGTCTACGATTGTGTCATCTTCGATCGCTCTAATTCCATTCTCTGGCGGGGCGTCGGCACGCGTAAACCTCCGATCACCTTCTATACGCGCCAGTATACCATCAAAGGTAATTTCAAGGTTCGAACTGGGTCGATACTGAAAACCGAGGGTCCCGCCAAGGGTTTCGCGCTGATCATTGTTTACCTCGTAGTTTATAGTAGAAGGAATCAGGCCATTGAGCTGCTCTGTCGTAGCAGTAGACCTGAGGTCGTCCGTAGCTGGCGCGGATAGCGGGCGGGCGCTAATTCCACCATTAGAACTGGTTAGGAAGCTAGTATCAGAGTAGGCTAGAGAACCGGTAACCCCAAATACGTCATCCCAGTTCTGGCTAACAACAACAGCTGCTCGCGGTCCGGTGTCATCTGCCTGCTGGGCGTACTGTCCCTGCCCAGAGACGGTCATGTTAAACCCATCACGATCAAACGCACGAGGCGTAGACAGCTCGACTGAACCTGCCAAGCCACCTTCTACATCACTTGCGTTGAACGATTTCTTAACACTTGCGTTGGTAAAAAGTTCTGAAGCCAAAATTTCAAAATTGAAGCCGCCACCCCGCGCATCATTCACCGTTCCGGTAACGCCGTTGATCTCTACTCTAGTGAAATTTGACCCTAGCCCCCGGAGGTTGATAGAGCTACCATCACCAAAGTCATTGCGGGATAACGTTACACCAGGAATTCGCTGCAGTGATTCGGAGAGGTTCAGGTCTGGAAACTTTCCCAGCTCCTCGGCGGATATGGCGTCAACGAAGCCGTTAGAGCTTCGTTTTTGTTCCAGCCCCCTTTGAATGCTTCCACGTACCCCCGTAACAACAACTTCCTCAAGACCTGGTTGCGCCTCTTGGGCGAACGAACCTTGTGACATCGTTGTCAAAAATGCCGACGCAATAGCGGTTAAAGTGCTGCTTTTTCTCATGTTTCTACTCCTGAAAGGTCAACTACATTACTGTAACTAGCTGTTTTAAGGTCATTCTTCATTACATTAATATAAAGTTATGACAACGTTGTTACTGTTCCTACTCCACCGACAAACAATCAGCGATCCAGAAAAGTCACTCCCGTAGACGATTCACGCTTCTGGACAGTAAATCATGTGTTGCCACGCATTGATCTTGGAGCAACGGAGAACAATCAGTTCTTACCTGTAGAAGCAATGTTGCTTAGTTCCGGGCCAGTCAACTCTCCTCCGACTATACCCATTTTTACCCCTCTTAGGACAACGTTGTCAATAGAATTTCCGATTTATTTTAAACTCTGTACCTGAGAGCTATTCCTAACCTTATCGCGCTTTGCCCAGCTTAGATGCAAATCGACGCTATTAGATTGGTCAGCCATTTATCCGCCCCCTGAAAACCTACACCCATGTTGCTTTCAGCCGGAGAGGACTACATAATATGCACTATAATTGTGCAATCAGATGTAGTTACCTAGAAATCTAGGCGTCGAGAACCCTCAACTGAGGAACGCCGAGATACACTATCGGCTGTTGTGCTAAACTGCCGTACCAACAGCGCCCCGCAGCAGTTTTAAGATCATTGGGAAGCCTTGCTATGAAACCGACAATCAAAGACGTAGCGAAAAGCGCTGGAGTATCTTTCAAGACAGTATCAAGAGTAATCAACAGGGAAAGCAGCGTCGGCGAAGAAATACAAGGCAAAGTCTGGAAGGCCATAAAGGAGCTCAACTACCAACCTAACCTTTCAGCCAGGGGGCTTCGAGGGTCGTCATCGTCTATAGGGTTCATCTACGACAACCCCAACAGCAATTATGTAATCGAAATGCAACGGGGCATCCTCAAAGAGTGTCATAATCAAGGTTACGAGCTGGTCATACACCCCTGCGATGCAAAGGCCCCGGGTTTGATTAGCGAAATCTTTAACATGGTAGACCGAAGCAGAGTGGGCGGTTTGGTACTGACCCCCCCCATTTCTGAAATACCTGAAGTGCTCGATGCGCTGAGAGAACGCAATATTCGCTTTGTACGCATACTATCTGGTTCACAGGCTCCGGATAACAGGTCGCCCTGCGTTTTCGTAGATGACCGCACAGCTGCTTACCGGATTACACAGTATTTAATTGATTTGGGACACAGGGATATAGCCTTCTTAAGTGGGGACGAAGAACACAAGTCCAGCTCAGAGCGGCTTGCAGGCTTCAAAAGTGCCCTTAAAGACAACCAGATCAAGGCCAACAACCGCCTCATCCTAAAAGGCGAATTTTCCTTCGAGTCTGGGGTTAAGCGCACTCGCCAGCTTTTGGCCCGCTCATCAAGACCCACGGCCATTTTCGCCTGTAACGATGAGATAGCAGCCGGTACCCTATTTGCCGCAAGGCTCCACGGTTTAGACGTTCCCCGTGACCTTTCTATCGTCGGCTTCGAAGACAGCCCTTTTTCGCGTCAAGCTTGGCCAAACCTGACCACAGCCCAACAACCCAACACAGAAATTGCATGCACTGCCACTCGCTTACTGACCGAACAGATTCGGAGAAAAAAGGGTGAGAAAGCTTCAGAGAGCGAAGGTTACTACCCCCAACTGATAGTACGCGACTCCACTTGCCCTCCGGCAGCCCCCTAAAAACTGGCTTTACATATCCAACTATTACGTGCAAAATGGCTCGAATGACAACGTTGTCTTTCGTTTAGCGGTCGGCGAATCCCCATATACCTTTCCATGGGGCTTGGCGGCCATGAAGAGGAAACCTTATGAACACCCCGTTTTTACCTCAGCCGGAACAAACTAGGATGTATATTGAGGCCTCCGAGGCGGCCAATGTGGTTAAATACCAACTTAGATCTAATTCTGAGATAGTACGAGACGCTGCGGAGCGGATACGAGCCTTCGCCCCCCAATTTGTAATCACCTGCGCTCGCGGCAGCTCCGATCACGCCGCCACTTACGCCAAATACCTGATTGAAACACAGTTGGGCCTTTTTACCTGCTCCGCCGCTCCCTCTATAGGGTCAGTTTACCAGCGCCCCCAAAAATACGACGGGGCGCTTTACATTGCGATTTCTCAGTCAGGAAAAAGTCCGGATTTACTGGCCAATGTTCAACGTGCTAAGGAGGGTGGCGCTCTAACTCTCGCTATTGTTAATGTCGCCGACTCACCTCTTGCAAACCTGGCCGACCTGGTCGTACCCCTGCAGGCTGGAGAGGAGTTGAGCATTGCCGCCACGAAATCCTATATTGCGAGTCTGTCAGCAATACTCCACATCGTCTCACACTGGTCCGACGATCTAAACCTAAAGGCTATTCTAGACACCCTACCCGAAAACCTCGCCAAATCCTGGGAGCTCGACTGGTCTAGTGCGGTAACGGCTTTACGGCTAGCAAAAAACCTGTTTGTCATCGGGCGTGGTTTGGGCCTCGGTATAGCCCAGGAAGCGGCGCTAAAACTGAAAGAGACCTGCGGTTTGCACGCGGAGGCTTTTAGCGCAGCTGAGGTAAAACATGGCCCTATGGCAATCGTCGGTCGAGATTTCCCGGTATTGGTTATTTCGCAGCGAGATGAGACTCGGGAGGGCACTGAAGAGTTAGTGCGCGCATTTCGTGAACGCGGCGCTCGTGTCTTGGTTGCCGATGAAACTGTCGATACAGACCAGCTTCTCGTCGTCCACCATAGCCACCCAGTGATCGCACCCATACTAGCCATACAATCATTTTATCGAATGGCGAATGCATTGGCGATTGCTCGTGGATATCACCCAGATCAACCGCCGCACCTGAATAAAGTCACTGAAACTGTCTAACTTTGAGACTACGTATGAAACAAGCGCTCTTTAATGCTCCCATTTTCACCGGTGATAAATGGTTAGAGCATAAAACTTTGCTCATTGATGAAGGCCGCATAATAGATATAGTGCAAACCAAAGAAACTCCCGGAGGATTCGAACCCATCGATTTAAGCGGTAGCCGATTAATACCGGGACTAATTGATACACAAGTCAATGGTGGCGGCGGTGTACTGTTCAACGATTCCCCGACAGTGGAAAGTCTACGAACGATTGGGGAAGCCCATAGGCGATACGGCACAACGGGGTTCTTACCCACCTTGATCAGTGATGACCTATCCGTTGTTGAAAAAGCCATTGCGGCGGTCCATCAGGCCATTGAACAACGGGTGCCTGGAGTCTTGGGAATTCACCTTGAGGGACCCTTTTTAAACCCAGAACGAAAGGGGGTCCATGATCAGGCGAAATTCCAGCGCCTCACTGTCGAAGCGGTAGACTTGATCAGCTCTCTAAAAAACGGGTTTACTCTCGTGACGCTCGCCCCAGAGAGGACTACTCCAGAAATGATCCGTGAACTATGCTCCCGGGGTGTGCTCGTTTCGGCTGGGCATACAGCCGCTAGCTACGAACAAACACGCCTCGCACTAAAGTCGGGGGTGAGAAGTTTCACCCACCTTTTCAACGCCATGACACCCATGAGCGGTCGGGAGCCAGGTGTTGTAGGAGCCGCGCTCGAGGACATCAATAGTTGGTGTGGTCTCATCGTCGATGGACATCATGTACATGCAGCGACGGCGAAGGTGGCCATTGCTGCGAAAGCAAAGGGGAAAGTGTTATTGGTAACCGATGCCATGCCGACTGTAGGGTCAAGCAACAAGCAATTTTTCCTTAGAGGTGAAGTGATCAGGGCGGTCCAGGGACGCTGCGCTACGTCCGACGGTACGTTGGCGGGGTCAGACCTAGACATGCTGAGTGCCGTAAGAAATTGTGTAGAAAAGTTATCATTGCCGCTTGAGGAAGCACTAAGAATGGCGAGCCTCTACCCATCCCAGATGCTCAACCTAGAAAGCCAAGTTGGACAGCTGGCTCCGGGGTTTCGTGCCAATGTAGTCGCTATCGACCAGAGGCTAAATGCTCAGCATAGCTGGATTGAGGGAAGACACTATAGGCATTAACAGCAGGATCTATTAGATAAACTTGGCTGAATATACATAGATTATTAAACGGACCAATAATTCCGGGCACTATTTAAGGTGGTAATCTATCAGGCTGTAACAGGTACTCAATGAAAAATGGCGATGAGGTATGTTTTCAAAAGAACTCGGTTTTAAAGCACTTCAGTAGGTCATCCGCTAATGCTAACCCATTCTCTGAACGTTGGTGAACCAACTATTACGTTCTACCACAATTATTCCTTATTCCAATATACCCTTTTCGCTCTTACTCCCCGTAGAGTTCGCTAATACTTTCTTAAAATTACCCATAACGCTTACTCTAGGTTATTCACCATTTTCTAATTTGGTTACTGATCGACTACCATCTTAAGAAATGAAGAGGGAGATATTGCACAAAGTATGGATCACAAAAGGCCGATTGGTCAGTTCCGAACTTTAAAATAGACGTAGGTACATAATATATCCAACGTATCGGAGTCAAAAGTATTGACTCCGATACAAAGTTGGCTTAGAAGCTATATCGCGCCCCAAAGAGAACACGACGATCTAGATCATTAACGCCATATGGAAGAAACAAGGAGGTTGCCTGGTTTATCAACTGCTCATTAGCCAAGTTGAGTGCCTGGAACTGAAGCTGGAAGTTGTCCGTTACTCGGTAGTTTGCAGAGACATCAAGCTGACCATAGTCGTCAATAAATCTCGACACACCGAAGTCATCGCTAAATTGAGCCAGAAAGCGCTCTCGCCACGCATAAGAGACTCGAACGTCAAAGGTACCGTCGTCATAGTAAACTGACGTGTTGTAACTGGACTTAGACAACCCAGGAAGACCTGTGCTTCGGACATCGTCTTCGGCATTGAAATCAGCAGAACTGTCAGCATAGGTGTAGTTGAACAGGAAGCCGAAATTTTCGGCCCAATCACCCAGAACTCCTAGTGGCTGCTGGTAGGCAAGCTCCAAACCTTTAATTTCTGCAGACGCACCGTTTTCAAAGGTATTGAAGACAATCGGACCCTCAACAATAACCCCGTCTGCTTGACGAGGGAACGAGCGAACCTCAGTAAAACTCGCAGTGTCGATCAACCCGCCAATGTCTTTATAGAAAAGTAAACCCGAAAGAAGAGCTTCATCAGCAAAATACCATTCCACGCCAAAATCAAAGTTGTCAGCGGTAAACGGCTCCAGGTTGGGGTTACCTTTCTGCCCAGTGCCACCACCCTCGTCAATACCTGCTACCGTTTCGGACGGCGCCAAGCTTGAGAGATTTGGCCGGGTCAAAGTTTTAGAGTACGCTGATCGAATGACGACCTCATCAGTAAGGTCGTATTTGAAATTGGCACTTGGCAGGTATTCCCTGTAGCTGTTGCTAACGCTTATGGGGATAATCTGCTCAGTTGGTTGAAAGATGTTGGCTACTCGGTTACCGCTGGATGTTTGTTCAGTATCAGCCAGCCTCAAACCTACATTGAACTGCGCGCGATCAAACTCGAAATTGGCTTGAACATAGGCATTAAATGTCTTTTCATCAACAGACCAGGACTGGGATGCACCAAACCCTGGCAATGGCCGAATAAAAGTGCCGTTTACTGCATTTCCATTGGGGTAGTAGACTTCTCGGATTAGATCCGGATCTGCGCTCAACTGTTGACTGGGTGCATTCGCGCCGTCGACTTCAAATGGCAGTAAGGTCGCAACTGACGATAGATCTGGAACGGTTCTAAGGTCGTCAACATTCCGCTGAAGACGCTCCTGCGTTTGAATGCGAGTTTTCTCACGATCAGCATAGCGAAAACCGAACTGAACAGATGTGAGTCCACGTGAGTTATAAAATCGCTCAAAGTCTAGCTTTGTCGATACTTCAGAGTCCTCGTCCACGGACGGCCTAAGGATAAATACATTGAACAGGAAGTCCTCAGGAGAACTCATGAAGTCAGTAGTCGTCGAAGAAAAATCTACGAAATCGCCCCTCAAATCGTAGGATACCACACCCGGATCAAAGCCATCTTCATCAGCAAGTCGAAACGAGTAAAGGTCGAATTTCCGATCAGCCTTCCGATTCGAATATCCGATAAACGGGCTAATCTTCCAATCTTCGTTTGGCTCCCAGTCAGCTTTTGCACTGAACTGTCCAAAATCTTCCTCAGTCTCCAGGTAGTTGGTTCCGACGCGTTGTTGGACGCCTGTGAAACTACCAGATGTTGCAATCCTGTTTTCAACCGTAATGTCTTCTACTGGCCCTGGATTTTCGATTGGCATGTCGTTCCGGTTAGCAACTCGCTCGCTACTAAGGTTAGCGTATATGGCGTCGACAGTGACTTCTAGCTCGGATGAAGGTTGGTATTGTAGGGTTAAGGTACTACCTAATGTTTCTTTTTCTTCCAGAAAGTTGTAGTAACGAGTGCCATTGGGGATGTAAGCATCACTGGTTCCTCGACCCACGACTGACGCGGGACGCCAAACGCCGGCCTCGGCGGTGTCAGACCTAGAATTCTTATCGGCGTACGCCAGCGAAAAGGAGACACCAAAAACATCGTCAATATTCTTTGATACTAAAAATGATGCACGTGGATCAGTTTCTCCGGTGACATCGCTGTAGTTTCCCTGTACCGATGCCGTCGCTTCAGTGCCCTTATAGCTCAACGGTTTAGGTGTTTCCAGAGATACGACGCCTGCCATCCCGCCTTCAACCTGACTCGCGCTTGGTGACTTGCTGATTTTGACGTTACTGAAAAGCTCTGCTGCGAGTAACTCGAAGTCGAAGCCACGCTCTCCCGAACTGGTGCCAAATCGGCCTCCAGAACCGTTACCGGTACCAGACATACCGTTGATTTCTACCCTCGTGAACTGCGGGCCTAAACCTCGAAGGTTGATTGTCTGGCCTTCACCATTAACATTTCGATTAAGCGTAACACCAGGGATGCGCTGCAACGACTCTGAGATATTCAAATCGGGAAACTTGCCCAAATCTTCTGCCGATATTGCATCTGTGACGCCAATTGAACTGCGCTTCTGTTCCAATGCACGATTCAGGCTCCCGCGTATGCCTGTCACGACGATACTTTCGAGCTGAGGCGCAGCTGTTGAGTCAGAGCTTTCGGACTGTTGCGCAGTCGCTGAATTGGCAGCTGAGAGCGATAACGCCATCGCTAACGCCAACGTGGACTTTTTGTGATGGATGAAATTCAATCCAGTGTTCATAGTGTCCCCTTAGAATAACTTTAAAGTGCATAGTGGTTTCATGTTTTTTCAATTTTCTAGGTTTGTTATCAACAGGTTCTATTGATAACTTCTTAGTATCGTTCCTAGTCTTTCTTTCTTCCTCACGCACATGCTTCATGTAAAAAAGCGTACTTGCAGATGATTTTATACTCCGATTGGGACAACGTTGTCAATAAGTGGAAATATCGAGTTGCTTTTTCGGTTTGTATTTTTAATAATCTTTAGTTATAACGATTTTGTGGTTCAAGTCGACGGTTTAAATTACTCTGTTTTTTCAGAGACTTACTGCTCATTTCATTCAACATGAGCTTCCGTTTCTTCACTTGATCTCTACAATCATTGATGGAAAATACGTATTTGGATGAATAATAAGATCACTCTTCAAGTTCTTAGTCCCATACGGGAGAAGTGGGTCTGTGGAATTGATCTGGATATCACTCGCTAGATCGATCAAAAACTTTTTTAAAATAGACTGTTATATAATTCCAATACATTTTTATTTTTGATAGAAACCTAGAGATTATTAGGAAAGTTGTCAGAAATATTTGCTGATACAGTATTTAAAAATGTACTAAATGATTTTTCACACTTCGTCTCGATAAAGGGCAATGCACTAGCAATCAAAGCATAATCGAGAATAGGGTCACATGATTTACATTAAAGGCTTCGCCTTCAACGAGGTGTGGCAGAAATACAATGGTGCAAGCACCGAGTTATCTGCTGACAGAAGAAAGCTATAAAAAAGGCCGGCAGTGCCGACCAAGCGGAGGAAGAAACTTATGGATCTGTCGCTACCATTTTCGAAGTTTATGCCCTTTTACTGCGTAAAAAAGTATATAAAGGTAACAAGGTATCATTACCCAGTAGGCTGACTGATTACTCGTGGTTTCGGCAAAATGGCCATATATTAGCGGTATTACAGCACCTCCAGCGATACCCATAATTAGTAATGCCGACCCCACACTGGTATGTTTCCCCAAGTCCGTAAGGGACAGCGGCCAAATGGCCGGCCAACATAGTGCATTTGCCAAGCCAAGCAGCGCTAGAAACGTGACCGTGTCAGGGACAGTCTGAATTCCCGACCAGCCAAAAAGAACTGTTGATATTGCATGGCTTTCCACAGAACCGAACAATACTCCCAAAGTAAATACGCCACCACACACGGCAGAGCCAACGAGCGCTTTTGCCTGACTCAAGTAACGGGGAATACACACCACGCCAATTAGATACCCGACAACCATAAATGTCATAGTGTAGGCGGTTAGGGACCCAAAATTAGGGACATCCATTCTTCTTCCATAAAGCCCGATAGTGTCGCCCGCAATCACTTCCACACCAACGTACATAAAAAGCGCGATAGAACCGAGAATAGCCTGGGGATGACGAAGAATGCCCCACTTGTCTGCCGCTGCTTCATCATCCTCCGCATCCACATCTAGCTCCGGGAGTGATGAGAAGTGAACAAATAGCATCAGGGCTAAAAGTGCGCCCGCCATATATAAGTAGGGCACTACTAGACGATTGGATAGCTCTGCCAGCCGTGCCTCACGCTCACCTGAGCTGAGCGACATCAGTACCTTTTCATCAAACTGATCCATTCCCGTTAACACCCAAAGCGTAAAAACTACAGGCGCTACTACCCCGGCACCTTTATTGAGGAGCCCCATTATGCTCATACGCATTGCGGCGCTCTCACGAGGACCAACACAGACGATGTAAGGGTTAGCAGCAGTTTGCAGCAAGGTCAACCCAGTACCAAGCATGAATAACGCCACCAAAAATACGCCATAGTTACTGGTCTGTGCGGCAGGAATAAACGTTAATGATCCTGCCACCATTACGCCTAGTCCTATTACCATCCCAGCTTTATACCCTGTACGCTGTAATATAAATGCGGCAGGCAAGGCCATCACCGTGTAGGCAATATAGAAAGCAAAGGTGACAAATAGCGACTGAAATTCATTGAGTTCGCAGACAATTTGCAGGAAAGGGATCAGGGCTCCGTTCAGCCAGGTGACAAAACCGAACACAAAGAACAAAACCCCAATTATAGTCATGGGAACCAAGGTGCTGGATGTGCGTTGCTGCATACCGGCCTGAGTGCTCATAGTTGCCTCGCGATTGTCTTAAATTTTTATGGGCTGTCTTTTAGAAATTCATGCAATATTAGCTTTGAGGTGTCTTTGACGTGCAAACAGAATTGCGCCCTCTTCCGGAGGCCCCAGTGGTATGGAGAGATCTTTCAAGATCCCCGGTGCCAACCAACCTTCAATTCTAGCTGCCAAACCACCGATTAATGACAGCCGCCCGGGTTGGCAATCAAGAAGCTTATATGCCATAGAGCTAATATAACTGGCACCCTCCTCCACGATTTTTTGAGCCACGTCGTCTCCCTCTTCAGCTGCAGAAAAGACAAGAGGCGCCAGCTTGGCATATTCGCTCGAGGGGCGTCCGGACATCACCTCAACGATCGCAATCCCTTTCGCGCCGAGTAGCCTCGCCACTCCCTCTGTAAGATTGGTAGGTGGCCCCAATTGATCGGATGCCAGTAGCACCGCTTTGATCGCTTCCAGCCCCATCCAGGCGCCGCTGCCCTGATCACCATAGGGAAAGCCATGCCCTCCAAGGAGTCGCTCCACCCCGTTTACACGGGCATAACCTGATGAGCCCGTGCCTACCACAATCACTGCCCCATCTTCACTGTGGTGCGCTCCCATGTTAGCAATACCCAAATCTGTGGCGAGATACAGATGATCGAAAGGATGCCGCCACTCGCTGATTGACCGGTATAGGTCGGGAACATTCACACCTGCCAGCCCCACACCGGCAATTAGATGTTGAAGGGTCTCAGGGGGAAGCTGCGCATCTTTCAACGCGCGCCGCGCTGCACACTCAATGGAGTCTAAAGTCTGCTCAAAACCATGGAGTGGGTTCGCTGGACCAGCCAGAGCAGTCCCCAAAACTCGTCCGTCTGCGGTGGCGATACAAGCTTTGCACTTGGTACCACCCCCGTCAATTCCCAAATAATAGTGCTCTTCGCCTGGCGCACTGACCATAAACAACCTCTTTTTAATCAGAAGGAAAGGGCATAATTGGCCGCTTTACAAACATTTGGCTAAACGCAGCCAGAGTTCCTGACGCGCGAGAGGTTTCAGACTCTCGAAAAAAGGCGGGGCCCGCTTCCGCAAAAGCCCCGCAAATAGGAGAGCGCCAAACATACCTCGTTATGAAGAAGGATAACCAAGTTAAGACAACGTTGTCAAACAAAATTTAACGCTTAGTCATTGGCTTTTTCGCCCAGACATTCCAGCAGTGACAGGTATTTTGCCTAAGCCGCTCGCTTATAGGACCTCAGTAATTCAAAAGTCCATGGCCTAATGCTTCGAGACAGCTGGTTTATTGGGCCGTAATCAACCCGAGCTGCTATCCCGCTTTCGGAACTTCTTCTTCGGTGCTACCTCCGAGGAAGAACAGGAAAACATAATAATATCAATGTGTTACAACCTTCACCTTGGCATTCAGGTCAGTTTCCTACTTAATTGCCAAGAGATTTAATAGACTAATCCTTGAAAGCAGGGAAAAGTTTCCAACTTAAATTGTGTTCCGCGATCCCGTAAGTCGTTGATTTTATTGACGTCGTAGTTTCCAACTTAAATTGTCACTATCAACTGATTATCCTATGGCATTTTACAATCGGTACCAAACCGTTCTGGGCTCCAGCCCCGTTCAGCTGTTGCAAACAGCTCGCCCTCCTTTTCTGCTACTGGCTCCCACTTGTATTTTATTGGGCTGGGCCACCGCGGCCCGTTTTGGTCTGACCTGGAGCTGGATTGACGCCTGGCTGGCCATGCTGGGGGCGCTCGCCGCCCACGCGGCGGTCAACATCATCAACGAATACCAGGACTTTCAGTCCGGACTGGACAGCACGACGGAGCGTACGCCTTTTAGCGGCGGCAGCGGTTACCTGCCGGCCCACCCGAAGTCGGCTCCGGCGGTTCTGGTCCTTGGATTAGCCACTGTGGCATTGATGCTGGTGCTTATGGGTTGGTTTTTATGGCGCACCCAAATGGCGGTGGCCCCACTGGTTCTGGTCGGCCTCATCCTGGTGCTGGGTTATACCCGCTGGCTCACCCGAAGCGTGATTTTTTGCCTCATAGCGCCCGGGGCCGGCTTTGGCTTGTTGGTTTTGGGCAGTCATCGGGTGATCGGGGGTAACTACCCCCTCGAAGCCGTGTTGTTGACCCTGGTGGTTTTCTTTTTGGTGAATAACCTTTTGTTGCTTAACCAATTCCCTGATGTGGACGCAGACCGGGCCGCCGGGCGGAGGCACTTGTTAATCCGCTACGGCTACGGAGTTGGCGCCCGCGTGTTTCTTTGGCAAATGCTGGCTGCTTACGGCCTGCTGCTGGCCGGTGTCCTGCTCACCTTCCTGCCTCCTATTGCGCTAAGTGGCATGTTCACCGCCCCTGTGGCGTTTTGGTGTGCTCACCAGGTGTCCCGTTACGCCGCTCAACCGGAGCGACTGGGTAAGGCGATGGCAGGTAATGTGGCGGTTAGCCTCCTGACGCCTTTGCTCTTGGCCGGAGGCTTATGCCTCTGGCCGTAAAGGCATGCAATATCCACCAGCCTCTCTCTGACCGATGGCTATGCACACCGCTGGCCTCCATGCAGGGGGCAGAATCTCCGCTGCGCGCCGCGATTATTACATGCCTTCGGGCTCGTACTTTGGCATGGGGGCCATGATGTGGACATAGGGCGTATCACGCCACATGACCCAGGGGCCGCCATCGTCTGCTTCGGTAGGCAATCCTTCCAGCGTCGAATCATCCGGAACCAGAATCATCAGATGAGGTACAGGCTCCTCGATCCACTCGTTATCGGGCGTGGGTCCCTCGGCATAGGGATCCGTGTTGCTCTCCGGTGTGCCGCCTTGCAGCATGTAGCCAAAGCCCATCCTGTCAATTTTCGGCTCGCTTTTATTCATCCAGGCGTCGGCCCAGGCCAGCCAGGGTTCGTCAAGACACATGGGATCGTTCCCCGGCGTATGGGGCATGTCGGGCAGACAGGTCCACTCATTGGAGCCTTCTCGCAATAGCGTCATATCTCCTCCCTCTTCAGAAGGCCAATCTCTGATTGTGGCGCTTTCGGCGATGGAAGGGGGCGCGGCACTCATGGCGCTGCGAATTTTGCTTTCCTTGTCGGCGTGAGCCAGGCTGGACGTTGCCGCGCTCAATACCAGTAGAAGGCAGGAAACGGCAGAGGAAAAGAAAGCGTGTTGCATACTGACCTCCAGAATCTTTGGTGATGTAAATAATCTTCCCTCAATGTGACACCAAGGGTCGAAACGAAGGTGTGACATGCATTTCTTTATCTAAAAAAGCACTTAAAAGAAATGTTTTAAGAAGTTGTTCAAAAAACTGCCTCGGCAGAAACTTTTGCCTAAGCTTTAAACATTTAGTACAAACTTTCCGATTATGCAAGTGGTGTCTGGACAGCCTGATTCTTCTTGTTCATTCCGTTGATGGAGTGCCCAGCTCGGAACGATATGTATGGCAAAGAAGTCAGCGACGAAAGGATCTGGATAACCCCAATTTTGAAAGAGATGTACTTGAAACCAACATTAAAAATTTTCTCGTTATAACAACAAGAGCTAAACGGGCGTTTGACGGTTCAGTCATCTGAGCCTACTCTCAGAAATGGAAAAATATTAGGGAAGGGATATTTGTTTCTGATCCCATCTTGTGAAGACCCGAAGAAAAGCCCAGATTTCGAATGCTTTTTCGACTCTCAGCCCTCCTCCAAAGTCTTCGCTCATAGAAGCGTTTCCCTCTTTCAGAAATAGCAGATCCTAAAGATACCGATACCGACTTGGCTATTCACTTAAAATAGCGTTTTCTATTTACCGACTGGTAATGCTTACGTGAACATGGATGTATGAAACAAATCCCATTCCCATCAATTGATTGAAGGACAACATCATGAACAGAAAACATATCTTTGCAATATTCCTGTCTGGAATATTATTTTATTCCGGTTTTAGTGCAGCACAAGATCAAGAGTCTGAGGGTCAGCTTTTTGTGGTTCTGGAGCTGATGAAGGTGGATAACAGTCAGGAGAACGCTTATGCTGAAACGGAGAATTTCTGGGAGAAAATCCACCAGGAACGGGTAAAAACGGGGGCTATAGTCGGATGGCATTTTTGGTCCTTGCGCCCAGGCGGCGAACACCAGGGATACCAATATATGACCGCCACCCTCTACGACGATCCGGTCAAGATGATGGAGGGTGACGACATATTGGCTGCCCTGCAAAACGCTTACCCCGAAATGAGCGAAAAGGAGCGTAATGAGAAGTTTGAGCAAACAGCAGATTCTCGCGATCTGGGCACAAGAATGTATATGGAGCTGATCGCCAGAACAGAAGACGACTTTGAGATGAAACCAGGAATGGTCGCTTCTATGGAAATGATGAAAGCGGACCTTGAATCGTACGCTGCATATGAAACTGCGGAAATGGGCGTATTCCAGCCCTATCAGCAACAGAGGGTAGCTAGTGGAAACCTGGGAAGCTGGGTACTGCTGCGAAGCATAAGCCCCATTGGCAACGATGCCTATGCCAGTCATGTCACCGCTAATATGTACGAAGGCTGGGAGCAAGCCATGTCAGCTGAGTTCCAACCTACCGACACTGCATCCCAGGAAGATGTGGATGCCGGGCTTAAAACCCGTGATTTCAAGTTTGGGTATCTCATGGTTCTGGAGAAAATAGTCAACTAACCCAGGCAAGGCTCTCATTAGCCATAGGACTGAACCGTTTTCTGATGGGACTTCTCAAAAGCAATTAAAGAGGCGCTCAACGCCTCTTTTTTTAAATCGGCACAGCCGGCACCGACTTTCCCCAGACAACCTCCAATACGCCTGTCATTGTGCCCATTTAAAACATGTCGTCACTAACAGGGTTATAACTATAAAGATGAGGGCTCTGTGGGAATGGATACACATAGCGAACAAGTCTACGCTTCGGCAGGCTCAGATTTCCTGGGCACCATTTCAATTACCAGATACGCCGCGCCGGCGATGACCAGGGGCAATAAGTAAAAGACCACGCGATAGGCAATCAGCGCCGCCACCAGAACAGCGGGGTTTATTTCACTTCCCAACAGGGCGATAAACACCGCCTCCAGTACGCCCAGGGCACCTGGTACATGGGCAATGATCCCCGCAATGGCACTGATCAGAAGGACCCCCAACAGTGGGAAGTATCCGATTTCCGTATACAGAAAGCTGTAAATGACTGCCGCCATCAACGCCCAGTGGCTACAGGAAAGCACCAATTGAAAACCGGCGATTTTTATGGAGGGAAGAGTGATTGTCTGCCCCCGGATCTCAAGCGTCCGCTTAGGGGAAAAAAGCGACAATAGAAGATAGGAAACCACCAGTGCCAGGAACACCCCGCCCAGAATGCGTAGGCCAAGAGCGCCTATCTCCCAGCTGTTGGGCACCACTACCGCGCCACTCACAAAAACAACCCCAGCCAAGGCAATGTAACCCAACCAATTAGTGGTGATCAAAATGCCGACTATGCGTGCAATATTGCCCTTACTGACACCGTATTGAGAATAGAGACGGTAGCGGAAGCCCAAACTGCCAATCAACGCACCAAGGTTTAACGTAAAGGCACAACAAATGTACGCAATGGTCATCGTCGTTGGTACAGGAATCCGATGGCCAATCATGTAACGCGCCAGCACATCGTACCCTGAATAGGCGATGTAGGTTGATAGCGCCAACAATACGCCAGCGGCAATGTGCACCCAGGTGTAGCTGTCAAGCGCTTGCTTGACTTCGCTCCAATCAACTTCCCGTGCGTGGCTGATCAACAGCCATCCGACGAGAGCCAGAAATACGATGGTGAGTAGATTCTTTCCCCAACGCCAGAGACCTGACTTCGACCTGGCAGGTGGTCTGGAGGACCGGGAAGCTTCTTCATTTTCTGGGGCGTCAACCATGATCACACGTCTCTTTGATTTTCTTCCTGAGATAGCGCTGCGGAATCCGCAAAACTTTTTCCATCCGGGCCTATGGGAGGGAGCCAGCCGGCGAAACCCGGGAAATGGCGCGAAAGGTGATATATGACAAAGCTACCAAGCCACTTGATCATTGTTCTTCTGTAAATCCAGGATTCATTGACCTGACGCGCTTTGGCCCCGTGCATTAGGGACAAAATACGCTTGGTCAATAACTCGTTGAACTCCCGATCAATCACAAATACATTGGCCTCCAGGTTCAAAGACAAGCTGAGCGGATCCAGGTTACTGGATCCGACGGTGGACCAATCGTCGTCAATGGCGGCAATTTTACCGTGCAATTGACGTTCCCTGTACTCGTAGACCTCAACCCCCGACTCCACCAGAAAGTCGTAAAGGGTTTTAGCCGCCCTCATGGCCAGAGGCGACCCCAATTGCCCCTGAACCAGGAGTCGCACCTTTACCCCCCGACGAGCCGCACGCCGAAGCTCTCTTAGCATACGATAGCCCGGAAAAAAGTAGGGATTGGCAATGGTTATATGAGACTCTGCTTTTCGCATCCGAATCAGAAACTGCTGTTCTATATCGCTTCTGTGTCGTTCGTTATCACGGGTGACAAGTCGAACCACCAACCCACCGGTATCACTTTCCGGTTCGGGGATTTCAGGAAGATCGACGAAATCAAGCTGTTCGGGAGCGTATACCTGCGCCGCTTGTTGAACCAGATTTCGTATGTCATCGACCACTGGACCCCGGATCTCTACAGCGTAATCCTGCTTGAAACCGGCCCCGAAGTCCGAGACCTGGCTCTGAGAAATATTTATGCCACCGATGAACGCCACCTTCCCATCGACGACCATTATCTTACAATGCATACGCTTTAATATATTCAGCCTTACCCTGAACCAGGTGGGCTTGGGGTCATGCACATGGAAGCGCACCCCCGCCTCGCAAAGCTCCGCAATAAAAGCTTCGGGGAGATAATGGGATCCGTATCCATCGACCAGTACCGATATCCAGACTCCCCTCTGCGCTGCGTCAACCAATGCCCGCTTAAATTTTCGTCCGGCCGGATCGTCAAACCAAATGAACGTTTCCAGAAGAATCTCATGCGTCGCCTGATCGATATGATGAAGCATTCTGGGAAACAGCTCATCGCCATTTTCCAGTAATAAAACTCTGTTACCTTCGCGCCAACGTTTGTTCACAGGTCAACCTCCGAAGCCAAAGGGGCATGATCTGACAGATGAGCCCAGGGCCGAACAGGCAGCGTTATTGGACTGAACCCGCGAACCCCGCGCACATAAATACGATCCAGCCGAAGCATCGGAACTAGGGCCGGGAAGGTTCGTGGCGAGGGCCCGAACTCCTTCGAAAAGACATCAGTGAGTCCACAGTCATACATCACCGCTTTTCGGTGTTTCCCATCAAGGCATCCAAAACAACACTGTCACAGATTATTGCGCAGGCCTCGGTGCGTTAACGAACTTAAGGACCATAGCGTCATTGGCCACCTTCCTTTGACTGGCATCCCGGCCGTCGACTTGGGACGGCAGAACTCATGGCGCGTGGGATTGCCCGCCATATGAATTGCTGCTAAGATAATTTTTGATATTTGAGTATTTTCAATGACTTATAGGTAGTTATCTGAGGGACCTGCCCTGCTTCCCATCTAGTGTGTCCCCATCAGCTGCGGACTATTCTCTGGCCAGTGAAGCCTTCCAGCGCACTGATCCCTCTGACACCCAGGCCGAGGAGTGACTCAACACCATGAGCCAGCACCCGCAACACCCCCGCGAAAAGGCACTCACCGTCAATCTGGACAACAGCCGCTACGGCTCCTTTGCTGAAATTGGCGCGGGGCAGGAGGTCGTGCGCTGGTTTTTCCAGGCCGGCGGCGCGGCCGGCACCATCGCCAAAAGCATCTCCGCTTACGACATGGCAGTGAGCGATGCCATTTATGGCAAGTGCGCCCGTTACGTCTGTCGCGAACGGCTGGAGTCCATGCTCGGCTACGAGTATGACCTCACGCTGGAGCGTCTGGCGGTAAGCCGGGGCGAGAGCACCGCGTTTTTCTCCTTTGCCAATACCGTCTCGGCCCGCAATTATCAGGGTACCAACGAGTGTCATGGCTGGCTCGGTGTGCGCTTCCAGGCGGAGCCGGGCGCCGAGGCCAGTGAGATCATCATTCACGTGCGCATGCTCGATAACGAGAACGCGATGCAGCAGGACGCGCTGGGTCTGGTGGGCGTCAATCTGGTGTACGGCGCCTGTTATCTGAGCGATGATCCCGACCGACTGGTGCAGTCACTGCTCGATGGTCTGAGCGTGGATCGCCTGGAAGTGGATATGGTGGATTTCTCCGGCGCGGCTTTTGAGCAGGTGGACAATCGCATCATGAGCCTGCGCCTGGTGCAGCTGGGACTGAGCGGCGCTGCCATGTTTTCCGCCGGCGGCCAGGTGCTTCAGCCCTCGGAACATTTGCGCAAGAAGTCGGTGCTGGTGGAGCGCGGGCGCTTTCGTCCGGTCACCCACGTCAATATCGACATGCTCGAATCCGCATTAAAGAACATGGAAACCGAATTGGGTACCGAGCCCGGCGAGATCGTGGCCATCATGGAAATGACACTGCACAACCTCAATGCCGGGGGCGAAGTGGACCTGGACGACTTTGTCAGTCGTGCCGAGGTGCTGGAAGCGGCGGGCCATACCGTGCTCATTACCGATTATCCGGAGTACCACCGCTTGGCCAGCTACCTGAACCGCAATACCCAGGGCCACATCGGCTTCGCCATGGGCGCCCAAAGCCTGCTCGACCTGTTCGATGAGAGCTACTATCAGAAGCTGCCCGGGGGCCTACTGGAAGGTTTCGGACGACTGTTCAAAAACAAGGTAAAGCTTCATATCTACCCCTTCCGCGACACAGCCACCGGAAAACTGCTCAAGGCGGACAACCTGGAGGTGGCCGAGCGGCTACACCATCTGTATCACTATCTGCTGGATAATGGGTATCTTGCCCAGCTCGACCAGTTCAATGAAGACTATCTGGACATCTTCTCTCCGGAAGTGTTGAAACAGATCGGCTCGGGTCAATCCGGCTGGGAACACAAGGTGCCGGCGGTGGTTGCCGACCGGATCCGGCGGAAAAAGCTGTTTGGCCATCCCTGATCACAGTTGACGGTGGTCAGACTACTGGCACATCACCCGGGAGACACCTCATCAAGAGCCAACACCGCAAGGCCCTGACACTGGTCATCGACCTGATCCGCCCCTATCGCGGGGCGGTGATCTGGGCCCTGGTCGCTCTGGTCACCACCGCCGGCGTCACCCTGGGGTTAGGCCAGGGGCTGCGGATTCTGGTGGATCAGGGGCTGGCCACATAATCCCCGGAGAGTCTGGCCCGGGCCATGGGTCTGTTCTTTGTGCTGGTACTGGGGCTCGCCTTTGGATCCTTTGCGCGATTCTATCTGGTGTCCTGGATCGGGGAGCGGGTTGTAGCGGACATCCGCGTGAAGGTCTTCAACCATTTGATCGATCTTCACCCCGGCTTTTTTGAACAGAACCGGGCGCTGGAGATTCAGTCCCGGTTTACCGCCGACACCACGATTCTTCAGTCAGTCATTGGCTCCACCGTTTCGATTGCCCTGCGCAACACGCTGATGTTGATCGGCGGGCTGATTCTGCTTTTCATCACCAACGCCAAACTGGCGAGCATCATCCTGCTGGGCTTTCCCCTGGTCATCGCACCGATTCTGTTTTTTGGTCGTCGGGTGCGGCATTTATCCCGGCTCAGTCAGGATAGAGTGGCCGATGTCGGCAGCTATGTCGGTGAAAACCTGACCCAGATCAAGACGGTTCAGGCCTTCAACCACCAGCCCCACGACCAGCGCTTTTTCGCAGAGGTTTCGGAAAACGCCTTTCGCATTGCCAAAGCGCGCATTCGCCAGCGGGCCTGGCTGACCACACTGGCCATCTCCCTGGTGATGGGCGCGGTGGGCATCGTGATCTGGGTGGGCGGACTGGATGTGATCCGTGGCGCGATCACCCCGGGCGAACTGGCAGCGTTTGTGTTTTACAGCATGCTGGTGGGATTGGCCGCCGGGGCAATCAGCGAGGTCATTGGCGAGCTGCAACGCGCGGCCGGGTCGGCCGCGCGGCTGTTTGAGCTGCTGCATACCGAGCCGGAGTTACCTCGTCGAGACGATCGAGGGGATACCTCTCAAACCCTGCCGCACCCGGTTCAGGGTGAGATCCGGATCGAGCAGCTGAGCTTCAGTTACCCTGGGCGTGCGGAGCTCCCGGCCCTGTCTGATCTGACTCTGGAGGTGAAGGCCGGAGAGACACTCGCGCTGGTGGGGCCGTCCGGCGCGGGCAAGTCGACCCTGTTCGATCTGTTGCTGCACTTTTACCCGCCCGGGAACGGCCGAATTCTGATTGACGGGGTCGATACGGCGGAGCTTTCTCTGGAGGCGTTGCGCCGCTGCTTTGCCCTGGTGCCGCAAGACCCGGCACTCTTTCATGGCACCGTGGCGGACAATATTCGCTACGCACGGCCCGATGCAAGCCAGGAGGATGTCGAGCGCGCCGCCCGGATCGCCCAGGCCCATGAGTTTATCCAGCGCTTGCCCCAAGGCTATGACACAGGGCTCGGGGATGCGGGGCTCGGGCTGTCGGGCGGACAGAAGCAGCGCATCTCCATCGCCCGGGCCCTGCTGGCGGATGCACCGATTCTATTGCTCGATGAGGCCACCAGCGCCCTGGACGCCGAGAGTGAAAGCCTGATCCAGCAGGCGATGCCGGCCGTGACCGCCGGGCGCACCACGCTGGTCATCGCCCATCGGCTGGCGACGGTGAGAAACGCCGATCGTACGGCCGTGCTGGACCAGGGGCGCCTGCTCGCCGTCGGCACCCACGAGGAGCTGATGCGCGAGAACAGCCTCTATCAGCGCCTGGCGAACCTGCAATTCCGGGGGTAAGCATAATATCTCCAGGAAACACCCCTTATTGATGCTTCAATCGATTTTCAGCGAAGTACCTCCAAGCTTCTCCTAGCCTTATTGCATAGTCCTCGTGATAAAAGCTATAGAACGCCTGCGTGGCTTCGTCGGTCGCCAGAAAAGCAGAAGTTTTAAGGACTCTGTCGTAGTCCAACTGGAACTGCTCTTCCAAGAGACCAGTCATCCTATTCATCATTTCATGATAAACCTCAATCAAGCACTGAACCTGCTCCGACTCCACAGGAAGATGGATGACATTGACAAAGTCCTCAGCCCACCGGTCCCCCTCCTCTTTCAACGCTTTTGTTTCTTCGGCACTTAGCCCTCCGAGAAACTCTTCGGTGGTGCCCTCAAAACTAATGTCGAACCTGTCGTTGATCGATTTTTCATAATTCGTCAGATTCTCCTTCGGCAAGCCTTCAAACATTATTTCAAAATTCTGCTTTGACTGAATACTTTTCATAGTGACCTCAACGCTGTCAATCATGGTTTGGATTTGCTTTTGTCGTTGCCACAACACGTCTCGCTGAGAGTCGAGGAGCATTACCTGATCATCGGAACTCGAATCCAACAGTTTTGCTATTTCCTCGATGGAGAAGGCCAGGTCCCGGTAGATGATGATCTGTTGAAGGCGAACAGCGTGCTTCTGGTCATACTCCCTATAACCATTCTCTTTCCGCCAGGGCTTCAGAAGCCCCACCTGGTCGTAATGATGCAATGTCCGCACCGATACGCCCGCCAACCGGCTCAACTCACTGACACTGTAGGTCCTTTCAGGGTCCATACGGCTACTCTCATATAGGTTGTAATCATCGACGTTGAGCATCTTGAACTCTGACGTTACGTGATAGTCAAGCGCCTTTTCCCGGAAGCCGCTCCACCGTCGGCGACTCCGCCAGCCACCCTGCGGCGCCATCGAGATGCTCCAGCGCCTGAGCTGACGGTAACGTTGTCACCAATAATTCAACTATTTCAATGACTTACTGAAAAATAAGCGAGAATATTTGCAGCTTCCCACTTGATTGGTCACTATTGGCAGTCTGTGCGCACATTAAACGAATGGCACAGCCCCTCTGGCCCGGTGCGATTCCCAGCCGGGTCTCAGCACCTATGGCACTGATGAACTTTTGCGTTTCATCAAGACCATTGACCATTTGACCAAAGAGTCCTTAGCAATTCTGTCAACTTTGGGCTACGCTAGGGCATATTATATTAACGTATTAGTGGCCCATGCTGGATTCCCGATTTTTTAGTCGAACGCTGTTTGCGCTGGCGCTGGCGACTGTGCTCGCCGTGGCTGGACACTCGATTTTACCCGAGAAACATTTTGACTGGCTGCCTGACCCGGATCGGGTGGCCCATGTCTATGCAGACGACATGCACGGGGGTGCCAGCACCGCGCACTGGGTCAATGAAAGCGCGCATCATTTTCGTTGTGTCTTGCGCGAATCAGAACTTCCCTCCCCACCTTTTTGCGGCATTCACGTCCACTTCGATACCCCATCTGAGCCAACCGTTGATCTGAGCCGCTATCGCCGCGCCTATATTGATGTGGACTACAACGGGGACAACGAAAAGCTGCGCATCTATCTCACCGAGTTCGTCCCGGGGTTCACCAATCCGGATGAACCGGTGATGAGCGGTACCGCGAAATACCTGAGTGCCTATGTTCCCTCAGCCGAGACCGACGAACAGTTTGTTGTCCAGATGGGAGAGTTCCTGGTGGCCGACTGGTGGGTCAACAACAATAACGTGCCACGCGAGTTTTCTACCGCGAGCCGGAACAACGTGCTGACCTTTGGCATCGACATTGCTTATCCGTCGGCATTGGGCGAGCACGACCTGAAGATAAACCGGGTGACTTTTGTCGGCGACTGGGTGTCTGCCGAGCAATGGTATCTGGGCATTCTGGTCATCTGGGTGATCGCACTGATTGCGGTTGGCCTGGGGCGCATCATTTACCTGCGTCAAACACTTCAGAAGGAACAACAAGAGAAAGCGAAGTACCAGGAGCTCTCCAGCCACGACGCTCTGACCGGGCTGATGAACCGGCCGGGGTTGATGAACGATTATCACCGTCGCATTGACAACGACGAGAGCTGTTGGCCGGTGACGGTGATGGTTATTGATATCGATCACTTCAAACCGGTGAATGATACCTACGGGCACAGTGTGGGCGACCTCATACTCCAGCGGGTTGCTCACCGGATTCTCACCCACACCCGGGAGACCGACATCGCCGCGCGCTGGGGCGGCGAGGAGTTTGTTGTCGTACTGCCCTACACGTCCGGCAAATCGGCACTCGCTCTGGCCGAGCGCTTGCGCCAATCTGTAATGACCGCAATGCACCCCGAAGCGGGCGGGCAATCGGTCACCATCAGCATTGGTGTCTGCCAGGTAGAGCCTGGCCAGCGCTTCGAGGATGCGTTCAAGCGCGCTGACGCGGCGTTGTATCGGGCCAAAAGTGAAGGTCGAAACTGTATTGTGGTGGAGGAAGAGACCTCCTGAGCCCTCTTTAAGTACTCGCCCCATCGATTGAGAGTAAAGCGGTTGACGCCGTTAATGATAATGACTATCATTCGTGCTTGTCGTTACATTAGCCTTCAGGAGTCATTCCGTGTTGCAAACCCGCCCAACTCTACTCGCTCTAACCATCAGTACCCTCTCCGCCGCCTCCGGGGCCCTTGCCCAGGCGCCGGCCATTGAAGAAATGCACGTCTCCGGTCAGGTCTCGCGCTATTCGGCGCTCAAGTCGGACACGCCGATCATGGAAACCGCCCGCTCCGTCTCCATTGAAACCGAGTTCGATATCATCGAGAAGGGAGCACTGGCGCTGGATGATACCTTCACCTACTCCTCGGGCGTGACCGGCAAGACCTTCGGCTACGCCACCCGAGGGGACTGGCTCAAAGTCCGGGGGCTGGACGTCCCGCTGTATCAGGACAGCCTGCAGTCGCTCTTTGGCAACTACAACAACACCCGGCCGGATGTTTACACACTGGAGCAGGTGGAGATTCTCAAAGGCCCGGCCTCGGTCCTCTATGGCCAGGGCTCGCCCGGCGGCATCGTCAACATTGTCTCCAAGCTGCCCAAGGCTGAGGCGGCGCACGAGATCGTGGCGGAAGTGGGTAACTTCGAGCGCAAGCAGCTGGCGTTCGACAGCACCGGTCAGATCGGCGGCAACGACGAATGGCTCTATCGCGTGGTGGGCGTGCACCGGGACTCGGACACTCAGGTGGACTTCGTGGAGGACAATACCACCGTGATCGCGCCTTCGGTCACCTGGCGCCCCAATGCCGACACCAATCTGACACTTTTGGTCAATCACACCGAAACCGAGAGCGACACCGGCGCCCAGTTTCTGCCGCTGCAGGGCACGCTCAATCCCGCGCCCAACGGGGAGTTTATTGAAAACAGCACCTATACCGGCGAGCCGGAATACAACCGCTACAACACCGAAACCACCTCCGTCACCTTCCTGGCCGACCACCAGATCAACAACGTCTGGAGCCTGGAAGTCACCTCCCGTTACAGCGATGCCGAAGCCGACTACCAGCAGGCCTGGACCTCATTTATCGGGGGCGATCGATATGTCTACAATGACGATGGCAGCCTCTATGAGGATGGCCTGGTGCCGAGAACCTTCTACCGCAATGACGCCACCTCCGAGCAGGCGGCCATCGACACGCGCCTGCGGGCGCAGTTTTCGACCGGCGCGCTCTACCATGAAGTGTTGATCGGTGCCCAGTACCAGGATGTGACGCTGGGTGGAGCGGGCTACTACGCCTTTGCCCTGGGCTATGATGCCGCCAGCCAGGGGCCGGATGACGACTTCGGGGATGCCTACTGGCTCAATGTCTTTGACCCGGTGTACGGCAACGTACCACCGACTGACTACCTGAATGGCCTTTACAGCGTCAACCCGGAGACCCGCACCCGGGACCTGGGGTTCTACATCAATGACCAGATCAGCATCGGCAACTGGCGGGTGACCGCCGGTCTTCGGGTCGACGATACCGAGACCGACACCGGCACCGCGAGTCAACAGGACGACGCCCTCAGCGGCGCCCTCGGTGTGCTCTATCAATTCGACAACGGCCTGTCGCCCTACGCGAGCTACGCCGAATCCTTTGAGCCGGTCATTGGCGACGACGGGCGTGGCAATACGCTTGATCCCCAGGAAGGCGAGCAGGTGGAAGTGGGCGTGAAGTACCAGCCCCGCTCGCTACCGGCGATGGTCACCCTGGCCTACTTTGATATCACCCAGAGCAACCTGAGCGACCCTTCTTCGCTCGCGGGCGAGTTCCAGCAGCAGCGGGGCGAAGCGACGGTGGATGGCGTGGAACTGGAAGCGGTGGCCACACTGGGCGACGTCTCTGTCGAGCTCAACGCCAGCCGCCTGAACACCGAGTCCGCCGAGGGCTTTCACCTGGCCAGTGTGCCCCAGGACCAGGCCTCCACCTGGATCACCTGGCGCCCTGTCGGCTTCCAGGGCTTCAAGCTCGGTGGTGGCCTTCGCTACATGGGTGAGAGCTGGGGCGGAAGGGACGAGATCCGCACGCCCTCCTACACGCTGGGAGACCTGATGATCGGCTACGAGGCCGGCCGGTGGGACTTCACCCTGAATGCCCGCAATGTGGCGGACAAGGAGTTTCAGGCCACTTGCCTCTCGCGGGGCGACTGCTTCCCCGGCGAAGCGCGCAACGTGGTCGGGCGGGTGCGTTACCAGTTCTGATCCCCCCTCCCTCTACCAAGAGCCCCTACCAGGAGCCCCTGTCGCGGCCCGTCCGGCGCAACAGGGGCTCCTGCACACCTCAACCCATAAAATCAAAAAAGGTCAGAATCGATAAATTAATTGCACATCAGGTCACAACAGAATTATAGTACCCCTCTGAATTTCCGCTCGGCCGACGATTCAAACCATCCAGTGCCTCGACACCCGTTAGCCGCGCAGCCTAGCAGCCTATAAGAATCGCGGAATCAACCACCGTCAGACTCAAGAGGAACGCTTCATGCCAACACGACGGGCAACCTGTTTCATCACCTTTGTGCTCACCCTCCTGCTCGCCCCCCTTTGCCTGGCCGAGGATTTACGCCCCCGGCACATCTTCGTCGCGGGCGACTCGACCGCCGCCTCCTATCAGCGCGAAGACCACCAGGGCTGGGCCGCTCTGCTGCAGAGCTATCTGGACGAGGACCAGGTCGTGGTCGACAACCGGGCCCGTGGCGGCCGGAGCAGCCGGACCTTCATTACCGAGGGACTGTGGCAGGCCCTGATCGAGGACGTTGAGCCCGGCGATCTGGTGCTGATCCAGTTCGGCCACAACGACGCGGGTGAAATCAATGACGACCGTCGCGCTCGCGGCACCCTGCCCGGCCTCGGGGAGGAGAAGACCGAGATAGCCAACCAGGTGACCGGAAAGGACGAGACGGTCTATACCTTTGGCCACTACATTCGGCAAATGGTAGCGGACGTAAAAGCGAAGAATGCCAAGCCAATACTGCTGTCGATGACCGTACGCAACAAGTGGGAGCGGGACCGGATCGAGCGCCGTCACGGCCGGTATGGTTACTGGATGCACCAGTTGGCCTGGGAGCTGGACACACCGTTTATCGACGTGACCAACCCGGTGGCCGACAAGCTCGACCGACTGGGCCCCGAAAAAGTGGCGGAGCTTTATCCAAAGGACCATACCCACTTCAATGCCGCCGGGGCCGAAATTCATGCCGAGACCATCGTGTCGGCTCTGAAGGGACTGCGCCCCGCGCTGGCCGAGGACCTGTATTCCGACAAGGGCCGCGAGGTCACGGCCTATGGATGGACCTTTCTGCGCCTGCCAGTAATCGCCTACCCGGAGAAAACCAGCATTTTCATGGTGGGTGACTCCACCGTGCGCAACGGCTGGGGCGATGGCGCCGGCGGTCAGTGGGGTTGGGGTGACTTTCTCAGCAACACCCTGGACGCCGAGGACTACAACTTTGTCAATCGGGCCATCGGTGGCTTCAGCAGTCGGACTTTTGTGACCGGTGGCCACTGGGAGCGGGCCCTGAACATGGCGCGCCCCGGCGATTACGTGCTGATCCAGTTTGGTCACAACGATTCCGGGGCGCTCAATGATGAAGAGCGGGCACGCGGCACCATTGATGGCATCGGCGCCGCCGAGCGGGAGATCGACAACCTCCTGACCGGCAAGGCGGAAACGGTTCATACCTACGGCTGGTACCTGCGCAAGATGATCGGCGAAGCCTATGCCCGGGGCGTGACGCCCATTCTCGCCACACCGGTGCCCCGGAAGATCTGGGATGACAGCGGCGAGCGGATTGCGCGCCCGGAGGACAGTTACCCCCAGTGGGCGCGCCAGGTCGCGGCCGAGAGTGGCGTCGCGCTGATTGACCTGCACGAACGGGTCGCCGAGCGCTACGACGAGCTGGGGCCGGAAAAGGTCGAGGACTTTTTCGCGGACAAGCACACCCACACCTCGCGCGAAGGCGCCGAGCTGAATGCCAGGATCGTCAGCCATGCGCTCGATGGGATCCTGTAACGACACCACCAAGAACTGATCACCAACAGGAAGACGTTTTATGCTGAATCTGGGCTTGAGAGCACACGACTATGGTCAGGGCACACCCACCGACATTGCGGCCCTGCTGGGCCAATACGACGTATCCTGCGTCCAGCTCGCACCCGCCAAGTCGTTTCCGATTCTGAAAGAACAGCCCGGGCAACTGACTCCGGGATTCGCCAACCACGTTCGCGACGAATTTGCCGCGCAAAGCATCAACATCGCCGTGCTGGGCTGTTATATCAACCCGATTCACCCGGACCCGGAAGCCAAAGAGCAGGCGCTGCAGCGTTTTGAAGAGCACCTGCGCTTTGCGCGGGATTTTGGCTGCGCCATTGTCGGCACCGAGACCGGCTCGAAAAACGGCGACTGCAGTTATCACCCCGACAGTCAGAAAGAGGAGTCTTTTCTGGAACTGGTCGACTCCGTCCGGCGCCTGGCCGACACCGCCGAGAAATACGGCACCATCGTGGGCATTGAGGGCGTGGCTCACCACCATACGGTACACAGCTACGAGAAAATGGTACGAATGCTGGAGCTGGTGGATTCGCCCAATGTTCAGGTGATCTACGACCCGGTCAATTTTTTCCCGCTGGATGAGTGCCACCGACAGCAGGAACTGATGGACGAGGCCTTCCGACTCTTTGGCGATCGCATCGTGGCGATTCACAGCAAGGACTTTGTGGTCAAAGACGGGAAAAAAGAAGGTGACCTGCCCTCCGGTACCGGCGACATGGATCACCGCTACCTGATGTCACTGATCCAGACGCTCAAACCGGGAGTGCATACCCTTCTGGAAAGCACCAACCCTGAAAACGTGGAGGGTATTCTCAAGCATCTGCGCCAGTGCGCCGGGTAGCCCACAGGGTTGGGCGGCTGGCGCCCAACTCTCGACGCTTCCAATGAATGGGTCATCCGGATTTCATTCCACCAGGATTCTGCACAATCCTGCTACAGAGGTTTCCACCATGTACCAGTCCATTAAAAGAATAACCACTGAAATCACCACCCACCTCTCTCTCAAACATCTCTCTCTCAAACATCTCTCTCTCAAACATCTCTCTCTCAAACATCTCACGTTGAGCCTATTGTGTTGTTGGGGCTCGGCGACCATGGCTCAGACCGATGACGCAGCGGGTCCACTTCACCTGCTTCCCGCCGAGTACCCGACACCCTACGGCGCGCCGGAGGTGGAGAGCGTCAAGGCGGTTCTTGATCGGGTCCATGCCTTCCTGGATGAGAACTCGGCCTCTGTTGTGGTGGATAAAGAGACGGGAAAAACGATTGCGGACCCGGAAGCAATGACAGGAGACATTGCCCTCGGCGACGGCGCCTTCCACATCACCGGTTATGAGTGGGGCGTCACCTATGCGGGCATGCTGTTGGCATCCGAGGCGACGGGAGACCCCGACTATGCGGATTACACCCAGAGCCGCATCAAGCTCATCGCCGATATTGCCGCGAACCATGACGCCGACAACCTGGGGCGCTCCCCGATTCGCAGTGTGCTGAACCCCGACTCGCTTGATGACTCCGGTTCCCTGGCCGCCGCGATGATCAAGGCAAAAACGAACGGGCTGGATGCCCCGGTCGAGCCGCTGATCAGCCGCTTTCTTGAGTACATCAGTGAGGGGCAGTTTCGCCTTGACGACGGCACCCTGGCCCGCAATCGCCCCCAGGACAATACGCTCTGGCTGGATGATCTTTTCATGAGCGTTCCGGCGCTGGCCCAAATGGGACACTACACCGGAGAACGCCGATACTTTGATGATGCGGTCAAGCAAATTGAGCAGTTTTCGGAGAGAATGTTCAATGAAGACAAAGGCCTCTACATGCACGGCTGGGTGCAGGGGATGAAATATCACCCGGAGTTCTACTGGGGACGGGCCAACGGCTGGGCGGTGATGGCCATGGTCGAATTGCTTGAAGTGCTGCCCGAAGATCACCCCGGTTATGCCGGGGTTCTGGATCAACTGAAGGCGCATATCAGGGGACTGGTCAAGTATCAGGACGGCACCGGCCTATGGCACCAGCTACTCGACCGTAATGATACCTACCTGGAGACGTCGGCGACGGCGATCTTCGCCTATTCCATGGCGCGAGCCATCAACCGGGGCTACATCGACAAAGAAGCCTACTCCCCGGCGGTGCTTCTGGCCTGGAACGCCGTTGCAACACAGGTGAATGAGACCGGTCAGGTGGAAGGTGTTTGTGTTGGCACCGGCATGGGCTTTGATCCGGCCTTTTACTACTACCGGCCGGTCCATCTATACGCCGCACATGGCTACGGACCCGTGATGTTGGCCGGTGCCGAAGTCATCCTGATGCTCAAGAATAATGAGTTCGAAATAAACGATAGCTCATTGCAGCTCAAGGAATAACTCAGTTACCTTCGGGCTTCTCAAGCTGGAAAACCGGGCTTGCCGGGATGACGACTGCATCCGGGGAGTCCGGCTCGGTGGGATAATACGCAAGCACAGGGTCACGCAGGTGATCGGCCAGCACGGGGACTTCCTCCCGAATACCCTCCACCACCGCGCGCGCCAGTTGGTATGCACCGTAGGGATTGTGGTGGGTATCGTCCTTCAGCGCCTGATCCTGGCCCGGAAAGCTGTTCGCCGGATAATGCACAAACGCCTGTTTGGAACCTGATTCTCCCAAGGCCGCGTAGAGCTCCAGGCTCATGCCGTGAAGGTCGATGACCGGCACGCCCTGCTCTTCTCCGACCTGGCGCACGGCCGAAGCGAAATCGGCAAGCGTTTCACCCGGATTGCCGTCATTCCAGCGGCGACGCTCCATGGGCGTAACCAGCACGGGAATACCGCCTTTGCCACGCACCGCTTCGATGTATTCGCGCAAGTCTTCGGCGTAGGTGGTGAAAGGGCCGGCGCCTTCGCTCTTGTCTTTCTGATCGTTGTGCCCGAACTGGATGAATAAATAATCCCCGCGCTTCAGGGTATTGAGGATTTTCTCCAGCCGGTTTTCGGCCTCAAAGCTGAACAGGGCCCGGCCCGATTCGGCGTGGTTAGCAATGGCGACGCCCGGTTTGAAAAAGGCGGGCAACATCTGCCCCCAGCCGGCCCAGGGCTCGTTGCGTTGGTCCGTGACTGTTGAATCCCCAGCAATAAATACAGTGGTCGCTTCCGGCGCGGGTTCAATCTGCAGCGCCGCGACAGCAGCGGGGTTACCGAGAAATTCGAGGGTCAGGTGCTCGTCCCAATGGGCAATCATGGGTGGGCCGGTTTCACGCGCGTTCAGGGAAACACTCCCCGCCCCTTCGACCTCCGGGCTCCGCCGGTTCACGGTGAAGGTTGCCCTCGCCCGCTCACCGGCCCGGGTCGGGACAGAGCGCAGCATCAGCCGGCGTGCCTCGGCCTTGACCGTGGTGTCCGCTGACGATTCCGGCAAGCCAAAAAGAACGGACACCTCGTAGTTCCCTTCGGGCACATCCACGGCCAGGGTAAACGGCTCCGCAGACTCGCAGGCATCGCCGCTCAGCGCATCCTCCCCGCCCCGGATGCACTCGGGAGTATTGGCACCGACAAAGCCATAGCCGCGCTCGGGCGAATACCGGGTATCCGCATCAACGCCCCGGTAACCATCGGCCACCGGGCCGGCACCAAAATCAAACCACCAGGATTGGCTTTCGGCGTTTGCGGCCTTCGATTTCATGACACGGGTTTCCGGCGGACCGTCATAGGAGGGTTGGAGGCCCCCGAAATCGATCACGATTTTGTCCACGACAACCCCGGCATCCACCGCGACCAGATGCAGCGTATGCCAGCCGGGTGCCAGCTTCTCCGGCAGCTCCAGGCTGACTTCGGTGGCATTGGAAAGGACCCGTTCTTTCCATTCGTCACTGTAGGTATCAAAGCCCTCGGTCACCGCGAGCGGAATCGGCTCGCCATCGTCCACGGCGAGCGCCAGGCGCAGATCATTGCCGGGAACAATCGGATGGGTTGGCAGCAGCCGGACATGGACTTGCGCTTTACCGCCCGTTGCGACGTGGAAACGATAGCTCAGCCGGGGCACGGCATCGGCGTCGAACTCCAGAGTGGACGGCAGTACCGTGACCGCCGAACCGGTACGGCCCAGGCCTTCCACCGCTCGCCAGCCGCCCTCGGCATTGTCTTCGCGGTCGGTAAAGTGTCCGGCGTTGATGGACACCACACCTTCCGACTCAAAGAAATCTCCCGCTTGCGCATCGGACGGCGCTGGATTGGCATCGAACCGGTTGTCCTCCGATTCAGACAGTGACTCTCGCACCACATCCTCTTGCGAGCCCAGAGGCGGAATGGGCTCGGGCTGGAAGCGAAGCCAATCGTCGGGGGCCACCCCACCAGCGGTGAGAATATGCCGCCACTTACCATCGGCCATTTCTTTATTGTAGCGCTCCGTCAGAGTCTCGATCCGTTGCGCAGCGTCTTCGGCTTTGGCAAAGGTCGTTTCAGCGACGTCCGCACCGCGCACATTCTGCCGGCGAGCCAGCTCTACCAGAAAGTAGCGCTCGTTGGCCGCCGCTGCCGCCCGGATCGGATACTCCACCAGCTGGTAGAAGGCATCCTGTGCCGCTTCCGGCACGTCGCTCGCCACCTGCGCCATATCCACCACCAGGTCCTCATAAGCGTCCAGGCGCCGATGAATCTCTGCGTCGTTCAGCTCGGTCGGCTGGTAAGGCTCCAGGGACAGATGCCACTGCAGATGTTCCGGTTTGCGCGCAAAGGCCAGGTGCTGATGACGCTTCCAGAGGTTGGCAATGGCATCGGCAAGTTCGGTGCCAAAATCCCGGGCGGCCATGTCGTGCAAGAACTGCATAGGTGTCTCCGGGCCCGCCCGATCCGCGTTCCAGGCGAGGTCGAGAAAATACTCCGTGCTCAACTCGTGGGCCTTGATATCACCGACGTTCCCGACCCAGAAAGCATTCGCGCCCTGTTCGTAGGCCCGGGTCATTTCGGACCAGACGAGGGACACCGACTGGGAATCGAGCCAGAGCCAGGACAGCGGTGAACCGAGATATGACTGATGGTAGTAGACGCCCAGACCTCCGGGGCGCTCCCGCTCTTCCGGCGTGGCGTAACGGCGCACATAACCGAAGTTGTCATCCGGCCAGACGATGATCACATCCTCCGGCACCTTCAATCCCGCGTTGTAATCCTTGAGCACTTCTTTGTAGGGCACAAAAATCTGCGCCGCCTCTGTGGGATCACCATCGCCCAAATGTTTGGCCAGGAGGCCGCGCTGCGCTTCGAACAACTCCTCCAGCACATCGAGGCGCTCTTCCTGGGATTCCGGGCCCACAATACCGCTGTCGTGAATGCCGCGCATGCCCAGGGTCCAGAGGCTCTCGCCGGAGCGGCGTTCTTTTACCCGTTCTTCCCAATAATTCATGACCTTGTCGCGGTGCGTCAGGAAGTTGTAGTGGTCCTTGGGCTCCTCCCACTCCCCGACGTTGTTGCGCAACATGGGTTCGGCGTGGCTCGAGCCGACCACGATGGCGTAGTCATCGGCCAGCTCGCTGTTGCCCTCCACCTGATGGAAAGGCGTGGTACAGGGGTGCATGCCGGGCCAGAGGGCGTTGGCACGCAGGCGCAGCAACAATTCAAACACCCGCTCATAAATCTTCGGGCCGAGAGTGCCGGTGTCCGGATCAAAGGTCTTGCGGGCCCAGGCGCCCAGACCCCAGCATTCATCGTTGATAAAGATCCCCCGGTAACGCACGGCGGGCTCGTCGATGGGTTCCCGGGCCGCGGTCAGATAAAGCTTGTCCCTGGGTTCAACGGGCACATCCGCCCACCAGTACCAGGGAGAGACACCGATACGACGCGAGAGCTCGTAGATGCCATAGGCCACCCCGCGCGGGTCGGCCCCTTCCACGGCCAGCACCTGGGCATTTGACGAAAGCCGGAAGGCTTCCCAGCGACCGTCCAACTCCGGGTGAACCCCCACCTGGACATAGGGGGCATTGTTTCCGGGCGGCCGGTGGCGAATGTCCGGGCGACTTCCGGTCACACGCTCAACGTCATCCGCGAAATCCTTGACCGCAATCCGGATCACTTCGGGCGCATCATCGGCCAGCACCAGGGGCGCGGCACGCTCATTCACCACCAGAGGAAACGCGGTCGATTGCTGCGTTTCGGACGTCTCGGCCGGAAGCGGCCGAATCTCGGTCGCCTGCGCGACCAGCGGGAACAATAGCGAGAGGAATAAAAAGCGCCGTATTACTGCGCCCGCCAATTTTGAAGACTCTGCGAAAGACCGATAATCCATATCAGTCGCGCTCCGGAATTTCTTCCGGCGCCTCCTCGCCAATCAGGGCCATGATCTGAATCGCAGTCAGACCAAATTGCGACACCGCATTGGTGGATACACCGCGCGCTTCGGTCACCGGCGACAGCACCTCGGGCGGCGTGACCGTTTTGGTCGGATAGGGTGATCCGAAGACCGGGATACCGGCCCTGGCACCGAAGAATTCCTCCCAGGCGCGCTCCGCCAGGACCTCATCGTCCAGCTTCCAGGCGGAGTAGGCGGTCATGCGCGAATGCGCCTGCCCCAGGTTCAGATTACGGTTATAGGGTTGCCCGATGATCTCGGCCTTCTCTTCCCGGGGTGCGTTGAAAAAGCGGCCGTATTGAACAAAGGCGGCCTCGTACTCGGGCACATCAAGCAGCTGAATCAGTTCGGCATTGATCTCGACACCGCCAAAGACCATGGCCAGGTGGGAGGCGGATACGCCCTCGCCCACCCGGTAGAATCGACCGCTATCAGGGTCGTAGGCGGTACCCTGGGAGAGCAACCCCAGATCCAGGTCTCCGATGCTGCGCATGGCGGTCAACAGCCTGTCCCGATATTCCGGTTCACCCGTGCGTTCCCATTCGGTCAGCCAGGCAGCGGCCACGGAATTCCAGTCGGTGCCCAGCCCCAGCATCATGGAGTAAGGCTTGCCCATGAAGTCCGGCTCGGGGCGATTGAGTTTGCGCAGCGGCGGCACGTCCAGTAGACGACGCTCGGCGCCGAGAGTCGCGCGCATCAGATCGCCTGTGCGTTCGTCCGCGGTCAGGAAGTAATAGAAGCGACGGTTGGCGGGCGTACTGATGCGCAGTTGCTTGGCGCTATCGCCCCAGTGCTTGACGTTGTGACGTGAGCCGAGACCTTCAAAGCGCCCCAGATGATAGACGTCGACTTCACCGGTGTGGCGGGTCATCGCCTCGGCCATCTGGAAGACGTCGTCCCGGCCGGTGCGCAGAAAGGAGTACCAGAGCCAGATGTCGGGCGACAATTCGGAGTTGGCCCAGGCAAAACCGCCCACGTCGTAACGCCAGGTATGGCGGTCGTGGTCATAGGTGTGCATCACATCGCCATAGTCCCAGAAGCCGTACCAGTTGTGCTCCTCTACCTGGGTCAGATAGAAGTCCAGATAAAAGTCGACCTGATCTTCAATCGCGGCTTTCGCGGGGGTGGAACGATCCGGCAGATCCCAGATGGCCGCGCCGAACACGCCGGCTGTTTCATAGTCCTGAGGGCGGGCAACCATCTGCGGTGGCTCGGCCAGGGTCCGTGCCATCTGGACCGTAGTGCCGCGATCCGGTGTGCCCGAGAGCGCCCAGATCCGCAACTCGCTGGTGCGGGCCACGCCGGTGGCACTGTCAAAGCCGGGCTCGTAATCCTCGTAGGTCACGCCCATGGCATCGAGCTGTTTCTCGTGGGTATCCAGGCCCATGCCGTCGTGATAGAAACGCATGTCCATGGCGCGGCCCTCCGGAGCCCAGAGCCACATCGTGACTTCCGCCGCATCCGTTCTCGCATCGCGGATGTCGAGCTGGGACGAGTGGCTCTGCCAGAAGTCGCGGATACCGAAAGCCACACCACCCTCGGGGCTACCGATGTAACCCAGGCCACTGGAGCGAGTGCCTTCGGCGGAATCCAGCCAGGCCAGACCGGGCTGGGTGCGTTTGCGTATTTCAAAGGAGTCGGCGGTCAGTTGGGAAAGCGTGAAATCGCCAAAGGCGGGAATCACATCCAGGCGCTCGGAAACACTGGGGGCCCATTCCTCCAGAGGCGGTGTCGCCCGGCCCTCGATTTGCGCTTCGCGCACGGCTTGACCGGGGTTGCGCCGCAGGCCGGTAATCCCGCGCACCGCCTCGCCAAAAATGCCGTCGTCCTCGCCGGAAAAACGCACATGCCGATCGTGCAGTGGTCCTTCCATGGGTGCATCAAACCGGACGCCCACACCGCGAATGAAGTCGGTCTCCTGGTCACCGTCATAAATCATGGTGTGCACCATGCGCACCGAATCGTCGCCGGCGTAAAAGTAGAGTCGCACCACAAAGGGAATCCAGGCCCGTCCGTTCTCACCAACATGCCTACCTTCCAGCTTGACGACCGCCCGCAGCGGCCCGTCCTGCTCCAGGGTCACTTTGTCGAGTTGCCCGGTGAACGACTCTATCGTCAGCGGCTGCCCGACTTCGGGCTCGGCCTGGTTCTGGGACAGAATCACGAGGCGACCGTCGTTCAGCGTCTTTCGGCCTTCGCGGGTGATTGACTGGATCAGCCGATTGCCAGATCTGGAAACGACGGCCTGAATCAGCCCCGTGTCCACGCGGATAGTATCTCCGCTTTCCTGTACCGTCAGCGCTTTATCTGGCTGAACGGCATCGCCGGGACGAAGGCTGAGCGCGCCGGCATCCGTCCCAAGCGGTGCAATCGCATGCCCGGTCCACTTAAGGGAGCCATCGGGCCAGTAGGCCAGCGGCCAGCTCTGGACGGGCAGCGACTGCCCGGACCCGGATTCCAGAATGAACTCCTCGGTGGCCTCGACTTCGCCCTGTGGCCAGGGCGTGCCCCAGGTGGCGCCCACCGTGTCGCGGTCGTCGTTATCGTTCAGCCACTGCACCTGCACCTCGGGTTCGGCCTGAGCGGAACAGGCCGAGGACAAGAGCGTGATGGCCAACAAAGAAAATAGTCTGGGATGTTTCATGGTCTCAGGGATCCTGTTATTTGTGTTCTCTCACATGCTTCGTGCGTATTCGCTAACGAAGACTACTTTTTGACTACCACGGAAATATCGTTCTGGCTGCTTCCCGCCAGCCTCACATAGAGCGCGCCGGCCTCCTCATCAAAATACCAGCCGGCCTGCGGTTGGCTGTTTTCATACTCAGACAAAGCGGAGAATGCAGGAAGCCGACTGGACTCTTCCGTGACGGATTCGGGTGCGCTATCGCGGCGGATTTTCAGTGTGTAGGAGCGCTCGGCCAGCTTGTAGTCCCCACGCGGCGCCTTGATACTGACAAGTGTCTGTTCCGCTTCTTCTTTCGCGGAGACTTCGGTAATGGCGTAGTCGCCGGACTCATACGCTTTGCTCTTGCCATCATCATCGTAGATGTCGTAAGAGGACTCGCCACCGGGAAAGATCTCAAGGTTGATGGTATCGGCCGTTTCACGGCCCAGATTCAGGACTTTCTGCTGGGGAAGAATGCCACCAGCCTTGACGAAGATGGGCAACTTTTCCAGGGGTGTGACAATATTGTAGTAGCGCTTGCCCTCATAAGGTTCGCCACTCCAGTAACCGTACCAGGTGCCCTCCGGCAGATAGACCACCCGTGTTTGTGCGCCTTTGGTGGTGACCGGTGCGATCAGCAGGTTGCGGCCAAAAAGATACTGGTCGTCGATATCATGGGTGTTCTCATCGTCCTGATACTCCAGCACCAGCGCCCGCATCATGGGCATACCGGTCCGGTGCATCTGATAGGCTTCGCTGTAGATGTAGGGAATGAACCGGTAGCGCATGCGGTCGTATTGCTTGAAAATCCGCTCAGCTTCTTCCCCATAACTCCAGGGCTCCTTGTAGCCGGGGTGATCCATCCCGAACAGATGCGCGATGGGGCTGAAAAGTCCAAACTGACTCCAGCGAATATAGAGCTCAGGGTCCGGGTCGTGTTCGAAACCGCCCATGTTGTGGGACCAGTACCCCACGCCGGAAAGCCCCATATTGAGCCCGGCGCGGATGACCGGTTTGAAGTATTGCCATTCGCTGGGCCAGTCGCCCGCCCAGAGATAGGGATAGCGCTGAATACCGGCGTAGCCCTCGCGCGTCAGGTTGAAGCCGCGCATTTCATTATGTTCGCTGAACTTCTCAAAAGGCGCTTTGGCATAGGCCAGCGGGAAGAGATTGTGCAGGCGCTCGGCTTCCGGCCCGGTGGGGCCGGTCTTGTCGCTTTCATTAGCCTTTCGACCAAAAGCGCTGCCTTCGTCGGTCTTGAAAAACATGGCACCCTGGGAGACCACCTTCATGGCCCCATTCTCCCACCACCAGTCCACCGCCTCTTGATCGAAGAAGTTGACGAACTCGCCGGCATTATCGGGCTCGGGATAGACCATACCCGCTTCACGGGCGCGATCCAGAAGTTTGTACTGTTTGCCATTGTCGTAGCGGGGGCGTACATGAACACCCACCATGCTGTAACCCATCTCGTAGAGCTGGTCGAACATGGCTTCGGGGTCATCAAAGGTCTCGCGCCATTCAAACGTTGTGGCGCCACTGCCGCCCTGCTCGCCGAACATCCGCCAGGTGGAATCCAGATGGATCAGGTCCACCGGGATGTTTTTCTCGCGGAACTTGCGGCCCAGGTTGACCACATAATCGGTGGAGGTGTGTTTCTCGTAGCCCCAGGTGCCACCACTATAAGTCCCGACATGGAGACCGTGAGCGAATTTGGGCAGAAGCGGTGACTTGCCGGTGACGGAGGTGTACTGATCCAGAAGGGACGGAAACTCAGCGCCCGCCATGAAGTAGTAATCCAGCTCCCCGCCTTCGGCCTGAAAGGAGTAGGCCCCCGGATCGGACTTTCCCATGTCCCAGTTGGAGGTGTAGGGGGTATGGAGGAAAGTACCGTAGCCGCGCGTACTCATGAAGAATGGCACCGGGCTGTAGTTGGCCTCCAGAATATTGTAGGCCCCGATGATATGGGGCCGGCCCATGCCGCGCCCGACGGTCAGCTCCAGCTGCTTGCCCCGTTGGTTGACAAAGTCCATGCGCTGGCCAAAACCGAACACCTGCTCTTCGTCATGCAGCTTTTTATGGACTGAGACTCCCGCCTCGTCCTGTACCATGCCCCCGTCTTCGATCCGCTCGGTGGACAATAGAGTTCCGTCAGAAGAGTAGAATTCCAATTGCACCGGCGATTTATAGACACGAACGAGCAATTGTTCTGATTCCAGCTCATAGAAATCGGTTTCTTCCGCCGTGCTGACGGCTACCGCTGGCCAATCATGCCGGGTAACCATCAGCCCGAGTCCCGCATCCTCGTCAAACTCACGATCCCGGCTGCTGCGGATGCGCACCATGGATGGGGTACAGAACTCGATCTGAAGCTCCAGGCTCGTTGTAGAAAACCTGATAACGTTACCTTCACGCTCCGGCTCTGACTCTATTTCACCCGCGCTCGCCTTGGCCTCGACAATGCCAATAAAAAGCGGGACACACAGTAAAACGAGTCCTCTGATGAACAGCTGACGCGAGACATACGACCATTCTCTGGGCATGGGTACCTCCGGTAAGGAGTGCCTGTGGGGACAGTTGCCGGGCTTCCCTATGGGAGCGCGTAAACCCGGAGATTTTTATAGCGGAAGTGGGTCCACTTCATTTGCCGGAAGCCGATTTTCCCACCGCCCAGCGCGCTGCCCGTATCGACGCCATCGACCACTGGGGTATCGTCGGTGTAATCAATGACCTTCCGGTCATCTATGTACAGCCGGATCCGGTCGCCCTCTTTCACCAGGGTGATCTCATGCTCCTGCATCGAGTCCGCCGGAATCCCGATTTCGCCCTTCTGTAAAAGGCTGAAGGTATTGTTCTTGCGCAAGTTGGCGTGACCACGACCCGGATTGTGAGCGGCGTTGGCGTAGTAGGAGATGTGGTAGCTCTTGATCTCACCTTCGGTGTACTGAGTAAAGGTCCCATCCCGCTCGGGCAGATCGGGAGAGAATATATCCTGCCCATCAACGCCGAGTGCCGCAAAGAAGACGATCACCAGGCCTGCTTCGTCATCGAGGTTCTGGGCGTCCCAGCGGGCGATAAAGCTGTCCGGAAAGTCCTCGGGACACCAGAAGACGTGATGGCCCTGTTCGTCGGGAGAATGCATCTCCATCCAGCCCTGCTCGAAGGTGATTTCGCCCGGGCCTTCCATCACCCAGTCGGCCACCGATTCAGGGCCGTCGAAATCGGCCCGATAGAGCAACTCGCCTCGCTCTGGCAATACATCCACCGCGCGGTCAGCCTCAGACCTTGGTGACACCATTGAACAGCCAGCCACCAGACACAGCAACAGCAGCGCTGCCAATGAAGTCCAGTGCCTGCTCGATCCCTCAACCCGAATTGACGAAATCTTGCTCATAGGGCCCCCGCTACTCCTGGTGGAATACCGTTTTCAGCGGCGTGGAGACCGGGCTGTTATCGGCCTCGGTCTCCATGATATCCGCCATGTAGCGCCACCACTTCTGCATGATGTCGGTCTTCGGCAGCTCATCCATCCCGTGATCATCGGTGCGTTTCAACACACCGAACAGTTGCAGGGTTTCTGGGTGCAGAAAGATGGAGTAGTCCGAAACGCCGGCGGCCCGGAGTTGTTCCACCAGCTCCGGCCAGATTTCATCATGGCGCTTTTCGTATTCGGCTTCACAGCCCGCTTTGAGCTGCATGACAAAGGCAAATTTTTCCATGGTTTGAAAATCTCCGGGTCGGCACTGTCAAGGTTTCACCTGGCCCAGCCCCACCCTCAGGTGCGGCCGGGATCAGTGTCGATCAGATGTAGTGGTGCATGTATTCGACCAGCAACAGGATGGCCATGGACTGACCGTAGGGCATGGAGGTCAGCGGAATATCCCGGTAACCCTGCAGGTCGTCAAAGACCGGCGTACCGAAGGAGACCTGCTGGAGCTCGCCATCGGCGCTGATGTTTTTCAGCACGGCTTTCACCGCCTTGATGCCGACTTCTTCGTATTTTTTGTCGAGATAGCCTTTGCGGATGCCTTTCAGAATGCCGTAGGCGAAGCCCGCCGCAGCCGAGGCCTCCAGGTAGGAGTCGGGATCATCGAGGATCGTGTGCCACAGGCCGTCTTCATGCTGGGTTTCCTGCAGCGCTTTGACCTGGGCTTCCAGGGTCTCTTCCAGGAACATGCGCAGACCATCGGTCTTGGGCAGATCCAGCAACTCGATAAACTCGGGGATGGAGATGGTGACCCAGCTGTTGCCTCGCGCCCAGAGGGCATCGGCAAAGTTGTGGTTGCCGTCAAAGGTCCAGCCGTGGAACCAGAGGCCGGTTTTTCGGTCCGCCAGATATTTCACGTGCAGCATGAACTGACGCTTGGCTTCCTCCACATAGTGGGGGCGATCAAGCAGCAGGCCGATTTTCGCCAGGGGCATGACGCTCATCATCAGGGTGTCGTCCCACAGCTGCTGATAGTTCTCGGAGTTGAAAACAATATGCTGCAGGCCATTTTCTGTAGTGCGCGGCATGTCGCGCATGATCCACTCGGCCCAGACGTCGAGGTATGGCAGGTGGCTGCGCTCGCCGGTACGCTCGTGCATATAGGCCATGGTCAGGAACGGGGACATGGTGTTCACGTTCTTGGTGGGTGTCCCCTCCTTGAGCCGATCACTGAACCAGTCTTCGATGATTTTTTTGGGCTTCTCGTCGCCGGTAATATCCCAGTACTTCATCAGCCCGTACAGGCCGATGCCGTGGGTCCACTCCCAGCCGGCCCAGCCTTTGGTATCAATGACCCGGCCATCGTCCAGCTTGAGCAGGAACTCACCGGTTTCGTCTTTGATATTGACCAGATTATCGATCAGCTTATCGATGTTGTTCCGGACAGTGGTGTATTCGATGTCATGTGCAACCGTTGGCATGCGTTTTAAAACCTCTAAAGTATCAATCGTCAAAATAAACTGTGTCAGTATTATAGCGCGTCGGCAATCAGGGCCAGATTCTGAATGGCGGCCAGTCCCCACTGGGACGCGTCATTGGTGGATAGCCAGGGGGCCTCCACAACGGGGTTGAGCACCTGAGGCGGCTTCACCTCAAGAATCGCCTGATGATCGCCCGTCCACTGACGGGCAAACTCCTGCGGAAGACGGAACTCCTCCCAGGCGCGTTTCGCCAGGGTTGAGTCACCTTCCTGCGCGGCCGCGTAGGCGGTCAGGCGCGAATGCGGTGCTTCCAGGTGGGTGCCGAAGGCTCGGCCCACTTCGGCCCGCTTCTGTTCATCGCTGGCATTGTACAGCCGGCAGTAACGCAACCAGGCGGCTCTGTATTCGGGCACGTCAAGCAGCTGAATCAGCTCGGCATTGATTTCCACCAGTCCGAACACGGCACTCAGGTGCGACACCGATATGTCTCCGTCCGGGGGAGCGATCAGCTCCTTGGTGTCGGGGTCAAAGCCATAGGTGCCGGCAAAGAAGCCGTCCGGATGGGCACCGATGGTGCGCATGGCGCCTACCAGCCTCTCCCGGTACTGATCATCACCGGTTCGCTCCCAGGCGGTAAGCCAGTTGGCGGCGACCGAGCCCCAGTCGGTTCCCACCTGCATTCGCTCCGGTCCCGGTACCGGGTCCCGGTTGGGCAGCTTGCGAGTGGGATCAACGCGGGTCAGCGCCTCACCGGCATCAACGACCTCATCGAGCACATCTCCCGTGCGATCGTCGCCTGTGAGGAAGTAATGAAAACGCCGATAGGCGGCGGTGCTGACCCGCAACTGCTTGGCGCTGCAGCCCCAGTGCTGGACATTGTGCCGGGTGCCCAGACCCCGGAAGCGCCCCAGGTGGTAGATGTCCACGTCCCGGGTGTGACGGGTCATCGCCTCGGCGAGGCGGAAGGTGCCTGGATCGCCACTGCGCAGGAAGGAGTACCACAGCCACAGATCGGGTGACAGCTCGGAGTTGTCCCAGGCGTAGCCGCCAATATCGTAGCGCCACACGTGGCGGTCGACATCGTAGGTGTGCATGACATCGCCGTAGTCCCAGAAACCGTACCAGTGATGCTGGTCAACCTGCCGGCGGTAGTGTTCCACCTGCCAGTCTAAGCGGTCTTCAATCTGCTTTTTTCGGGTGGTGGACCGGTCCGGCAGGCTCCAGAGCGCGCCAAAAACGCCGGATGCCAGATAATCTTCAGGCGCGGCGACCACCTGGGCGGGCTGGCTGATTTCATTGCCCCAGTTCACTGTCTCGACGCGCGAAGGGGTGGCGCCCAGCACACAGAGAACAAAGTCGGTGGTGCGGGCAACGCCGTAGGCGGTGTCAAAACCGGGTTCGTAATCCTCGTAGGTAATTTTCAACGCATCCAGCTGTTGTTCGTGCGTCTCCTGCTCCATGCCATCGTGGTAAAAGCGCACATCCATGGGTGGCGCTTCGGGAGACCAGAACCAGAGCGTGGCTTCGGAGGTTTCCCGACCTGCGTTGCGAATATCGACCTGCACCGGATGGAGTTGCCAGAAATCCCGCATGCCAAAGAGCACGCCACCGGAAACGCCACCCACATAGGCCACACCAGCGGCCCGCTTGCCCTGGTCGGCATCGATCCAGGCGTGACCGGGTTTAGTGCGCTTCTTGACCGTAAAACCGTTGGCATTCAGCTGCGAGAGGGTAAAGTCATTCCAGACCGGCACATAGTGCAAAAGCCCGCTCACCCTCGGACTCCATTCACTCAAGGGGGGCGTCTTGCGGCCCGCAAGCTGGGCGTCCCGCACGGCTTTGCCCGGATCCTGGCGAAGCCCTGTGATGCCCTTGGGCGACTCGGCCCAGAGACCATCGTTCTCGCCCACAAAGCGCACGTGACGGTCGTACAGCTCATCACGCTGCACCACATCAAAGCGCAGGCCCAGCCCGCGGATAAAATTTTTCTGGTCGTCGCCGTCGTAAACGAAGCTGTGGCTCACGCGCAATGACTCGGCGCCGCTATAAAAATAGAGACGGACCGTGAAGGGCAGCCACTCTTTGCCCGACTCGACTTTATGAATGCCTTCAATCTTGACCACGGCCCGGACGCGGCCCTCCTGCTCCACCGTGACCCGACGGGTCCGGGACTGGAAACTCGACACCCTGGATACCGGCGCCTCGGGGTCCACCTGATCCTGGACCAGCCCGACCAGGCGGGCGTTCTGTGCCACCACCGCATTGCCCCGGGACATCGAGCGGATCAGGTAATCACCTGAGGTCGGTACTGAGAAGGTGACCGGGCCGGTGCTTACTTCAATGAATTCGCCCGATGAGGCCACGCGGACAGGCCGCTCTGGCTGCGGCCCCTGGCCCCTTTCTATCTGAAACTGCTCGCCCAGCGTGACGCCTGCCGGAGCCGCGTGCGCGGTCCACTTGATACTGCCATCCGGCCAGTAGGCCGTGGGCCAGCTCTGCAGGGGGACCTTCTGGCCATCCTGGGCTACCAGATGAAGCGACTCCCCGGCGGAGAGCTCGCCCTCGGGCCAGGGATGGCCCCAGGTGGTACCGCCTTTTGCCGCCGGTTCCGTTCCCTCGAGCCAGCTCAGACGACCGGCCTGGCGTGGCGGAGCCGCCACGGAGCCTGCCATGGTCGTGCAACCACTCGACATGGCCTGGAGGGTCAAGGGAAGAGAGGCCGCAACGCCCCCTCTTTTAAGAAACTCTCGTCGATTCATTCAGGAGCACTCTAACGTTGATCAGCGTTCATCTTTATCATTTTATGGGCAGCGTACAGCCGGATTTCTGATAGCCGAAACGTTAGCATAGCCGACAACATTTGACAATAAATGATTTATAATGACTTTTTGTGACTCTTGCGGTAGGCTTTTCGTCCGCTGAAGAGGCCAACTTTCAGGGTTCGAACTATGTCATACCAAGAAAACCGGTACACCCATATCCGCGATGCCTGGAACGAAGCGCACGCCAGGGGACTGTCTCCCCTCGAGGCGCTGGTGTACCGCTCCAACCGGCTCGGTGAAGACCGACGCATCACCAATACCGGTGGTGGCAGCACCTCACTGAAGGTCATGGAAAAGGACCCGGTCAGCGGAGAATCCGTCGAGATCATCTGGATCAAAAGCGCCGGACAGGATCTGCGCACCTCCCGGCGGAGTCACTTCTCGCCTCTTTATCAAGACAAACTGGTGGCGCTGCGCGACTGTTATCAACCGCAACCCCGCGCGAAGGCAGAGAAAACCCTGGCCGAGCGCATCCGGGCGGCCGCCTTCAACCGCGTGGCCTCAGAGCCCTCCGCTCCGTCGACGCCGTCAGTGGACACTCCACTGCACGCGCTCATGCCCTATGCCCACGTCAGCCACATCCATCCCAACTCGGCCATTGCGGTGGGCGCCTGCAAAAACTCCCGGTCGCTGACGACAGCTATCTGGGGCGAGAACATGCTCTGGGTACCCCGCGCACGCCCTGGTTTTGAACAGGGCATACCGCTGCAGGAGGCGTGGAGCCAACAACCGGACGCCACCGGCGCCCTGCTCGCCGGCAATGGTATTGCCACCTGGTCCGATGACAACAGACTCTGCTATCAACAGACGTTGGACATCATCGAGGCCGCCTCCCGCTATATTGCGGCTCGCGATCGGGGCGAAGAGACCTTTGGGGGCCAGAGATATGCGAACCTGGACGAGGTCACTCGACAATCCCTGCTGGCGAGCATTCTCCGGCATCTGACGGACCTGGTTTCCAGGGACGGACTGGTGGCAACCACGGTGGAGTCCGGGCCCGAAACGATGCGCTTTGTGAATTCAGCGGATGCCCCTCGCCTGGCCAACGAGGGGGTTGCCTGTATGCACCACCTCCGGCTCGCCAGACTGAAGCCTCTGTATGTGGACTGGGACCCACAAAGTGACACCCTCGAAACGCTTCAGCGAAGGCTCGAACAGGGCCTGCAGACTTACCGGCGTGAGCGACGGGCGCACGACGAGGCTCAGCGCCAGCACCCTGGACAGGATGACCCGTCACGCCGGCGATCAACCGCGCCCTGGGTCTACCTGATTCCCGGCATCGGATTGATTTCGGTGGGGCGCTGCGAATCTGACTCGCGCGTCACAGCCGAGGCCTACCAGAGCGCGATTGAAGTCATGCGCTGCGCCGAGGCGATCGGCACCTATGTCGGCCTGACCGAGCGGGAGGCGCGGGACATCGAGTATCGACGCCGCTGACAAAAGAACCCAAAGATTGTTAATGACTATTTATGAATGATTTAGACGTCATATGAATTATTATGATTGACGCGACCTTTTTCGTTGCTTAGAGTTTGCTCAAGATGGAACTTCCTCCATCGATCCCAACAGCCGTAAAAACTCTAACAAGGAGCAACACAATGCACAAAAAGGCATTCCAGAAGAGCCCCCTGTCAGCTCTTATTGCCTCCATGGCGATTGCCGGTATCGCTCAGGCCCAGTCACCGGACACCGGGGGCACGAGCATCGAAGAAATTCAGGTAACCGGGTTTCGGGCCTCCCTGAACACCGCACTCAACCAGAAACGCGAAAGCACAGCCGCCGTGGACAGCATCATTGCCGAGGATATCGGCAAGTTCCCCGACTCCAACCTGGCCGAGTCCATGCAGCGCATCCCCGGTGTGGCACTGGCCCGCGGCGACGGCGGCGAGGGCAAAAACATTTCAGTACGCGGCCTGGGCGCGGAGTTCACCCGTGTGCGTATCAACGGTATGGAAGGGACCTCGCAGACCGGCTCCTCTGACATCTACGGTGCCGGCAACGCCGGGCGTAGCTTTGATTTCAACGTCTTCCCCACCGAAATATTTTCCGAATTGAGCGTTCGCAAAACCCCGAGTGCCAATGTCGAGGAGGGCTCCCTGGGGGCCACCGTGGACCTGCGCGCACCGAGGCCCCTGTCCGCTGAAGATGACCTGACCATGACCGGCACCGTGCGCGGTGTCTACAACGACGTCAGCGAATCGGTCGACCCGCGCGTGTCGGGGCTGATCTCCCAGAAGTTCGCTGACGGAACCTTTGGTGTGCTGGCTTCTTTTGCCCACTCCGAGCGAAATATCCGGGAGGTGGGCTACTCCGCCGTGAACATCCTGCCGACTTACGTCAACGGCGGCTTCTGTTCACCGCTGGGATATTCACCCCAGAACCCGGAGACCAATACGCAGAAAGGCACGAATGCCCTGAACTGCGCCACCAACAACCCGCGCACCGGCAGCACCGAAGTCTATGAAATGATCCAGTCCCGGACCGGAGTCTCCGGCAACCCGGGTGGCGGCGTGTTTCTGCCCCGTATTCCGCGCTACCTCAATTCCGAGCAGGATGCGGAGCGCACCGGTGGCACCCTGACGTTCGAGTGGCAGCCCAACGCGAACACCAACATCGCACTGGACAATCTCTACTCCCGTTACGATGTAGTTCGGCGCGACAACTATATTGATGCCCTGTCGTTTGCCCGCAACGCCAACGTCAATGGCCAGCCGATGGTCTCGGTCCGGGAGCTGGAGGTGGAGGACGACGGCTCGCTGGTGTACGGCGTGTTTGATGGCGTCAACCTGCGCTCGGAAAGCCTGGTGGACCGGTTCACCTCAACCTTCGAGCAGACCAACCTGAGCGTCTCTCACCTGTTCAACGAGGACTGGGAAATCAAGGCTCTGCTGGGGCGCTCCGAATCGGAGTTCGCCAACCCGGAACGCCTGACCGTCAACCTGGACTCACCCAATACCGACAATTTTGTCATCGACTTCCGGGACCGCGGCAACATCCCTGCCATGAGCTACGGTATCGATGTCAATGACCCCGAGAACTTCAACTACGGACCGCGCCGGGACGATGGGGTAATGCAGGGTAACTACAACACCCGCAACCAGACCCGTGTGACGGAAAACACCACCGCGGAAGTGGACCTGACCTGGCACTACTCGGATGAATTTACCTTCCAGTTCGGCCTGCAGAGTCGCGAGAGTGACTACAAAACCCACTCCCTCTGGATTGCCGACGAGTTCCGGGGCACGGCCGAGTTACCCGAGGGGACCAGTGTTGCGGACTTTACCCGCACAGTCCAGGGCGTGCAGGACATTCTCGGTTCCGACACCCTGGGCGACTACCTGGGCGTCGACCATGAGCAGTGGAAGGACACGGTCGGCTTTGACGACTTCACCTGGTGTGGCGCCGAGTGTGGCGCACAGTCCGAACAGATCAACAGCCTCTACGCGATGGCCGAATTCACCTTTGATCAGCTGCGCTACCCGGTACGCGGCGATGTCGGCGTCCGCTACGTTGATACCGATCAACACAGCGTCGGCTTTGTACCCACCGCGGCGCCGGAAGACTCACCCTACGCCACCGTCGCGCAACGGGCCGATGCCAGCCGTCAGTACGACGACCTGCTGCCCTCTGCCAACGTCGTCGTAGAGTTCACTCCTTCACTGCAAGGCCGTTTCTCAGTGGCGGAAGTCATGTCGCGCCCCGAGCTCGGCCTGCTGATTCCCAGCGGCGGCATGAACGCCGTGACGCGTACCGCCTCGGTCGGTAATCCCTTCCTGGAGCCGATTCGGGCCAACACCTACGACGCGGCTCTGGAATGGTACTTTGATGAAGGCGCACTCGCCTCCATTGCCTATTTCGAGAAGGACATCAGCACCTATATTCAGTCAATCTCCAGTCTCGTGCCCTACTCGGAGCTGGGCCTGCCCAACACCCTGCTCGAGGGTACGGCCGCCAACCCCGACGATCTCTTTACCGTGAACCGTTCCAGCAACACCGAAGGCGGACCGCTCAAGGGGGTCGAGCTGAACCTGCAGATGCCCATGACCTTCCTGTCCGGTTTCTGGCAGGACTTCGGGCTGCTGGCCAACTACACGCACGTCACTTCCGAAATCGACTACGTCCTTCAGAGCGAGGAAGGGGTTCCCACCCTGACAACCACCAATGACCTGATCGGCTTGTCGGAAAACGCCGCCAGCGCCACGCTCTATTATGAGAACGATGTCTTCAGCGTGCGCACCACCGGTAGTTACCGCTCAGGCTATCTGCGCGCGGTACCTTCTGGAGCCAACGACAGCGATGTGCTGGGGAATGAGTCCACGTTCTTTATGGACGCCTCAGCTTCTTATCACATGACCGACTCGCTGAAGCTCACGTTTGAAGCACAGAATCTCACCAACGAGCGCAATACACTGTACATCGACAGCGAACGGCGCGACCCACTGTTTGAGACGGAGATCGGTCGAACATTCACGCTTGGCATCAGCGCCAAGTACTAATCCGGTGGGCCGCCCGGCCCACCACCAGGCACTCTCCTACGCTTCGCCGCCGATCTGATCGGCGGCTTTTTTATGTGTGCTCACAAAAAAGGCCAGACTTGCGTCTGACCTCTTTCGGATTGAGTCGGCTGAGTTCAATTACAGATCCAGCATCCTCGGCAAGAACAAAGTGATTTCCGGCACCAAGGCGATCACAATCAGCACCAGGACGATGACCCCATAGAACGGCATGAGCGAGGGCAGTATTCTCTCCACCTTCTCGTTGGCGACACTGGCGCCCACGTAAAGCCCACTGCCAACGGGTGGGGTAATGGTACCAATACTCAGGTTGTAGACCATCAGGATGCCGAAATGCACCGGATCCACCCCGATTTTCAGCGCAATCGGCAGGAGGATCGGAGTAAAAATCAGAATGGCCGGACCAATATCCATGAAGGTCCCGATGATCAACAGGAACAGAGTGATGATCAGCAATACCATGACCGGATTGTCGGAAATGCCGAGAATGACGCTACTGATAACATCCGGCAGACCGGTAATGGCCATGGCAAACGACATGGCTGAGGATGTGCCCAGAAGGAACATGATGATCCCGGTCATGACCAGGGACTGAATCAGGATATCCCTCAGATCACTGAATGTTACCGAGCGATAGACCACCATCGTCAGAAAGGCCGTGTAGACCACTGCCACGGCCGAAGCCTCAATCGCGGTAAACACCCCGCCGATGATACCGACCACCACCACGATGATCAGCAGCAGGCTGGGGAGTGCCTGTAGAGTCACCCGCCAGGCCACTCCTTCCTTCAGCAAGCTGACAGATCGGTACCCCCGGCGGCGAGCGATAAAATAGGTCACGATCATGCACCCTGCCCCCCAGAGCACACCGGCAATCAGACCACCGGCAAACAGGGCGGCGATGGAGGTGCCGCCACTGGCCAGAGCGTAAAGAATGAAAGCGGTTGTGGGGGGAATCAACATGCCGGTAGGCGCCGAGGCAATATTGACCGCTGCGGCGAACGCATTGCTATACCCTTCCTTTACGCTCATCGGCACCATGACCCCACCGATGGAGGTCGATGCCGCGATCGCCGAACCGGAGATAGCGCCAAACATCATGTTCCCGGCAATATTGGTGTGCGACAGGGAGCCCGGAATATGACCGCTGAACAACTTGGCAAAGTTGACCAACCGGACGGCGATGCCCCCCGAGTTCATGATGACCCCCGACAGAATGAAGAAGGGAACCGCCAACAGGGAAAAACTGTCGAGGCTGGAAAATATCTTTTGCGCCGTGGTAAACAGCGCAACGTCCATGGGCAGGACCGAGGCAATGGTGATAACCGAGGAAACGGCAATACAGATGCCGATGGGAATACCCAGCACGAGCAGCAGGGCAAAAGTTCCCATCAATAAATAAGCTGCATCAAACATCCTGAGGCTCCTCCTTTTGGGGAGTGACATCCTCGATCAGCAACTGAATACAGTTCAGCAGGCTGTAAAGGGCCAGAATGATCCCTGCCAGCGGTAGAGCCGAGTAGATATACCCCATCGGCAAGCCCAGTGAGGGGGAAACCTGGTTCATGGTAATGCTGCTGGCGTTATAACCGCCCTGGATCAGAATGAAGATGGCGAAAGCCAGAAACGCCAACTCAATCAGAAGGTCCCAGTACCGCTGCCAGTGGATAGAAACCATGTCCGAAAACAGGCTGAACCTCACATGCTTGCGCAAACCGGCCACATAGGCCAGGGCCAGCATCGAAACCCATACCAGAGAGAAGCGCAGAAACTCTTCGGTATAGGTACTGGGCGCCCCCAGAAGATAGCGGCTGACGATCTGCCAGCAGGTCATGGCAACCATGATCAACAGCCAGACGCTACACACCGTCTCGACCACACGGTCCAGGACTTTTCGAATAAAATGGGTCATACCTTACTCCAATCCAGAACCGGACAGGCGTGTCGGAATGACGCCTGTCCGGAATGATGGACGCTGTTGTCACTGTGAATTTTCGTTATTCGCGTCAGCTCGATCGGCCTTGGCTCTGATTTCACGATAAAGCTCGTATTGACCGGGCTCGTCTTTCAGCTCGTCGTAGATGGGTCTGACCGCGTCCCGAAAGGGCTCACGGTTGATGTCGTAAAACTTCACATCGAACTCGTCGATCGCCTTCTGGCGGGTCGCTTCAATCGCATCACGCCAAGCCTGCTTTTGAAACTGGATAGATTCGGCCATGGCTTCGTGCACCGCCGCTTTCTGCTCGTCCGTCAGCTTTCGCAATGCCATGTTGCTCAACAGCACCACGTCGGGGATTCGGGTGTGCATGGTATAGGTGTAGTGCTTGGCGATTTCGGCGTGTCTGGCAATGGTGAGTGCGAACTCGTTGTTCTCGGCCCCGTCGAGTATGCCCTGCTGCATGGCGGTATAGACCTCGGCCTGCCCCATGGCCACCGGCGTGGCGCCCAGCAGGCGCATCATTTCAATGGCCGCCTCACTTTGCATCACCCGGATCTTTTTCCCCTCCAGGTCCTGCATTGAAAGAATGGGTTCATCCTGAACATAAAAGTTACGCGACCCGGAGTCATAGTAGCCTATCCCAACGAACCCATTCTCCTGGGTGGACGCATAGATCGGACCCATGATTTCGGGGTTATCCATGACGCGGTAGAAATGTTGGGTATCGTCGAAGAGAAAGGGCATGGAGAAAACGCCGTATATCGGGGAAAAGCTCTCCATGAGACCGGCCGACACCTTGGCGATATCGACGGCGCCCACTTGCAGCAGCTCCACCAGCTCACGCTCACCCCCCAACTGACTGTCCGGAAAAAACTGGACCTTCACGGCGCCATCGGTTTTATCTTCAATCCGCTCGCCCAACAGGTGCAACGCATCGATGACGGGCTGACTGTTCTGGGCATAAGCTATGAATAGGGTGGTTCCACGGGTGGTGCCGGACAGCACGCCGGAAACGGCCACAACACCGACCGCAGCTGAAATGGCGACGACCAAGCACAGCACCTTCACTGCATGGGACAACCTGGGACAAGTCGTCATTATTATTCTCCTGCCTTTTTAGGGTAAATGACCCTAAAGCGAATGAGCGCGCAAGCCTGAACCCGCACCACATTTGCTTCATTTTACGTCATTTTCAATCATTCGCGTGCGATTGTAACCCAGAAAATACGCAAATGAAATATGGTGACGCGGTTAATTCCTTTCCGACGCGCACAAAAAAAGGCCAGGTCAAAAACCTGGCCTTTTTCCCATTTACGTTGCGGGCCTTGGCTCAAAAGCGCCGGCCCGAACTGTTATGGAGTACAAGCAATCGCCTGGGGCGCGCTCTCTGTTGTCAGTGCATTGATGAACAGATAGTCGACGTTGCCCAGACCACCGGCGGAACCGGCATGCAGCCGGATGTCCACTTCTCCGGTCTCAAGCTCTACATCGGCATGTGACTCCATCCAGGTGTCCCAGGCTCCGGTGCCTTCCATGTCAATCGTCGCAACACCGATCTGGCTGTTGATATCAACCCGAGCGAAGCGGTTGTCACCGGCGCCGTTGGCATAGCGGACCAGCATCCGATACGTGCCCGGCTCCTCAATACTGACTTTATAGTCAATATACTCACCTTCGGCGTTGGCGGTATTTGAGAAGCCATCGCCTTCAAACCCGGCCCAGTTGCTTTCAATGGCGCCATTGGAGATCCCGCAATAGCCATCTTCGTTCTCATTGATGGTGACGCTGGTCGAGGACGGATTCTCTTCATACACGATCTCGCCCAGGGGCTCACCGGTAATCACTTCGCCATCAGCCATGGTGACGCGCATCATGTACCAGTAGGTCTGGCCTTCCACAAGATTGTCATACTCGGCATAGACACCGCGAAGCTCCAGGCCTTCGGAAACGACGACTATGGCACCTTCGGCAGAAGCCTCGGTGTTGCGCAGCATTTCGATCTGGCTGATCTCACCCGGGAAGTTCTCAAGGTTCCAGTCGATCCGGATACCACCGTCTTCCAGGCGAGTGATCAGGTTGGTTTCGGGCTCTGGCAGCTCAAACAGCACCTCACCTTCCGGATCGGTATTGACCACAGAGCCGTCGGCCAACGTCACCTCAAAGGAGTACCAGTAGGTTTCGTTCTGGGTAAAGCCGTCATCACCACCGGTATCACGCAGGCGGCCATCCGTCGCTCTCACATCGTCGAGAACCAGGGTTTTTCCGCTCAAGGAGTTGCTGTTGTTCCGGTACAGATCAACGTTGACGATCTCCTGCCCGAAGCTCCATAGCTTCCACGTCAGGTTAATGGTACCGAGTTCCGGATCCAGTGCGGCCGACAGGTTAGTGACGTTCTCTTCAAGACCGAAACCAAAGGGACCCACGATTTCGGTACCCGCGACCTGTTTGAACATATACCAGTAACCCTGACCCTCAACAAAGCCACCATCAGGCCCGGCGTCGTCAAAGCAGCCGTCGTAGATCACCGCTGGGTCACCGATTGGGTAGATCCGAGAACGGCCACTGGCCTGATTCTGATCATTGCGATAGAGCTCATTATAGGTAGCGCCCGGCTCGACGTTTTCAAGATCCCAGCACACGGTCATCACACCGTCACTGTAAGTGGCATTCAGGTTGGTCGCGGCAACCACAATGTTCTCACCGAATACAGGCTCTGCATCGATAACATTGCCCTCTTCTGTGGTCAACTCGAGCCAGTAGTAGTATCCCTGGCCTTCGTCGGTTTTGGCATCGGTCCAGGTCTTCGCATTGGGATTGACCTGAGCGTAGGAAGAAGACGGCTTGTCCGGAACGTTTTCAGGATCGTCAGTCGGAGCACGGTAGATGTAAATAGCGCTCAGATTCAGATCGGTCACCCAGGTCAGATCAATGTAGTTATTGGAGCTTGCCGCTTCCACACGTGGAATCTGAGTGGAGGTCATCCGGGCGCGATAAGGACCATCAATACCGCTGATCGCATTGCCATCCACATCGGTCGCTTCAACCCAGTAGTAATAGGTGGTATCGGGAACGGCCGATTCATCGACAAACGATGTACCTCCGGCACCGGTCATACCCACGCTGGTCGCCGCGTCACGGGAGTCCGATTCGCTACGGAACACTTCAAACGAGGCCAGCTCGGAATCGCCCGGGAATACTTTGACCAGGACGTTATCGTTATTGCCCTGGGCCAACGCTGTAGTCACCGGCTCACTGGATACCGCCTGGGTCTTGAACTGGGGCAGCTCTTTGATCACATGATCGTAGGGCTTGAAATCCGATCCCAGGTAGAAGCTCGGGTGCGGCGGCTGGTTGTAGGCAACGTTCTGCCAGGCGATCGCGGTGCGGTACTGACGATCGTGCATCAGTGTGGGCAGACGGACATCCGTCGGAATGTTGCTGGTGTACACCAGGAGCGCCGTATTGGCTTCGTTGGAGAAAACGATCTCTTCGCGCCAGTCACCCAGAATGTCCGCCGACAGTGAAGGCGTCGCTTTGGTGCCATTGTTGGACACAGCCAGGCCGTTGCTGAAGGTACCAGCATTGAGCAGTGGCTCATCCGCGACCAGCTTCGCTTCCACGTCCCACTTGGTTACCTCGGTACCATCGAGCATTTCACGGTTCAGGTCGCCGTCCCACCAGACCATAAAGTTCATGGCCGGCTTGTTCTCGGAGATGATGGTTCCGTCTGCGGCCATCAGACCACCCCGTGAACCCCAACTTTCCATACCGGCAAACTCTGGGTCGATATCACCGGTAACGCCCCGGCCCACATCGTCGCCCTCGCCGTTGCTCGGCTGGGAGATGAGGATTTCACCGGTTTGCGCGTCGTGAACCTCAACACCAAAATTGCCGTCCTCGGTGATATAAGAGGCAGAACTTTCATGGACCATGAAGACTTCCAGGCCTTCATTGTCGGGAATGATGTCTGCGACATGGAGCGCATCGCCGTGGCCCAGCCCTGTGTTGTACAGAACGGTACCGTCGTCATCCAGGGTGGCGGCGCCGAAAATGATTTCATCACGGCCATCTTCGTCCACATCGGCAACGCTCAGGCTGTGGGCGCCCTGCCCGGCAATACTCTGCTCGGCGGTGTCAGAATCGTAAGTCCAATTCTCGCTCAGAGTCTGACCATCGAAGTTGAAGGTCGCTACCACGGTGCGGGTGTAGTACCCGCGGGACATCACCAGACTCGGGGTCTGCCCGTCCAGGTAGGCAACACCGGCGAGGAATCGATCGACCCGGTTGCCGTAGTCGTCACCCCAGATCGCGTTGATGTCTTCCCCGCGCGGTGGAATATAATCCACAGAGGTCACCTCTTCACCCGAGATGCCGTCAAACACCGTCAGGTATTCCGGACCATCCAGGATGTAGCCGCCATCGTTACGATAAACGGCTTCCGCATCGCCAATGACGTTGCCGCGGCCATCCACGGTACCGTCAGCGGTCTTCATGGCAACTTCGGCACGTCCATCCTGGTCAAAGTCGTAGGCAATGAACTGGGTATAGTGGGCACCCGCGCGGATGTTCTGCCCCATGTTGATGCGCCACAGAAATTCACCCTCAAGGGTATAGGCATCAATCAGGACATCGCCGGTTTTACCGCCCTGGGCGTTATCCTTGGCGTTATCCGGCTCCCATTTGACAATAAGCTCATACTGGCCATCGCCGGTCAGATCCGCCGCTGTGGCATCGTTCGCGTTATAGCTGTACTCAACACCATCCACGAACCCGTTGTCCGGGGTATTCAGCGGGATACTCAGATAGGAACTTTCCTGCACCTGAACCACGTCAGACACATCTTTTTCGGTATCGTCAACCAGCGCCTTGACCTGATAGGTATCTTCGGGCTGGCCATTGATGTCTTCCAGGAAGGTGGGCTCACCCGGGCGAACCGTTCTGAAAAACTCATCATTCTTGTAGACTTCGAACACGATTCGCTGTTCGTCCAGGCCCGACCAGCGCCAGCTGATCGCATTGCCCCCGTCTTCAGCGGGAACCACGGCCAGACCGCGATCGAGCCACTGCACATTTGAGCCACCACTGGTGTCGCGTTCGGCGTCAGTCAAAGGAGGGGCATCATAGGGCTCGGCCGGTGTATAATCGTCACCTCCGCACGCGACCAGCATGGCCGATACGGCAAAGGGCACAAGCGGCACCATGAATGCGTGACTTTTGCTTTTGAAATACCTTCCGTCTTTTCTCATTATGCTATCTCCGAAAGTGATTCTAAGAGAGTGATATTTAGAGTTAACAGCTAAAACCACATGGCGAAAAATTGGTTATCTTTATAGGGTTAACCACCATTGAGACTAATCATTTATCGTTATGGATGTGACATAATTGAGCCATCAATAATCATATTACATCAGGTTCAATCACGATTCTAGTGCCTCACCTCATCATTTGGCAAGATTTTTCCCGGTATAATCTGTTAGCGCCCTCCCCGACTAGCCTGGTTACAGGAGGCAGGGCATCACAACGGCTCAGCGGGTGCACCATATGTCTTTAATGACTATATGTAGGTGTAAGCCGCAAATTCCGGAGGTTTCGGGGCAACTGATCAGCGCTTGAATACGCCGCAATTGGCCTCTAACACCGTGGAACCTGGGCTGGGGCCTGTACACTTTCGCCCCCTGCGCTGCGCAAACATGGGTCAAATGATCCGGTACGAGGTGCCCGAACGACCTTCATTTGACAAAAACCAGAGTTTTTATTCTTTTTAATGGCCAATCGTTGCAACCGTAATTCACTTTAATCATATCAATGACTGTAGCTGACCGTATTAGCTAATTTTTGTGCCTGTATTTTGTTGAATTTGATTTTTTATGGTTATACTATGGTGACTGTTAGAAAAGTAACCATTACATAAAACTTCCACTTACTAACAATAAAGGCGGGATTCAATAATGAATAACTACATTCAGTCTAAGAAGATTGATTGCACCGATTCAGCTGTTCCATTCTTCAGAAAGAATTCACTCGCTAGTCGCATCGCAGCCATTGCTCTGGCTGGTGCCGCGATCAGCACATTTTCCGCGTCCAATGCTTACGCGCAAGAGGGAGAGCAGGAGCAAGAGCAAGAGCAACAAAGCCAGGCTCAAGACGATAATGCCTCCCCCGGGGACGTAAACTACGAAGAGGTACTGGTTACCGGTATCCGCAGCAGTTATACCAGCGCCCTGGATCGTAAGAGAGACGCCGGAACCATGATGGACTCCCTGGTTGCGGAAGACATTGGTGAGTTCCCCGATAAAAACATCGCGGAAGCACTGCAGCGGATTTCGGGCGTTCAACTTGAGCGTGACATGGGCGAAGGCACGACCGTCAGCATCCGTGGCGTCGAGTCGGGCCTGGTCAGTGTAGAAGTCAATGGTGTGAGCGCCATGGGTATGGGCGGCAACCGTAGCGTCGACTTCCGGGACATGGCCTCAGAGCTGGTCAAGTCTGTTGACGTCTATAAGGGTTCCGAAGCGCGGCTCACCGAAGGCGGTGTTGGCGGCACCATCCAGATCAACACGCGCAAGCCCAACGAATTCGAGGAAAACTTTCTCTCGATCAACGGCGAAGGCCAGTACAACACCATGATCGATGAGATCATGCCCAAGTACAACCTGACCGGCGTCTACAAGCCAACAGACAGGCTCGGTTTCCTGGTGAATATCACCGGTTCCGATGTGCACACCATGCTCCATGGTCTACGTAACACCAACTGGCAGAAATATCACGATGTGGACGGAGATCCCAACAAGACCTCAGTCGACCAGCTGTACGCCGACGTCAACAATCAGAGCGACTGTGCTGATTTTTCAGACCCGGCCGAAGAGACGGCATGCCGGGAGCAGTGGTATGAATACAGCCCCAGTACGCCGCGCTACAGTATCTGGGGGCGTGAAGAGGACCGCTTGTCGGCCAACCTTGAAGTTCAGTACGCCTTCACCGACGAGTTGTCGTTTGACGCTTCCTACATCGACAGCAGCCGTCGCAAAGTGGCGACTGACCGAAACTTTCAGGTTGAGGTCGGTGGCGCCTTCAATACCGACGAAGGCTACGTTATCGACGAACACAAGAATGTGACCCGGCTTGTCACCAATGGCGTGAACGCGGCGGGAACACCGGTGGGCGCCACGGTTCGTAACCGAACGCTGAATTTTGACTGGGATCAAGAGCGTGAAGTCATGCGTGCCGGCTTCGATTTCGTCAAAGATAACGTGGTGATGGATGGCTTTATTGCACGCTCGACCACGTTTGAGGACATCGACTCACGCGACACACAATCGGCCCAGAATAACGTAGGGGGAATTGTTGTCCAGCAGGTCAACGACCTTCCCGAAATCGATTTCAGCAATGCGTATGTCATCAACCAGCAGGACGAGAACGACACGTTCAACACCTTCAACTACAACGATGGCACTCAGTACACCTCTCTGGACCGGTTCAAGTACGCTCCCTCGCAGAACGAAGCGTCAGAAGACACCGCCAAGTTTGACTTTACCTATAGCACTGACGACGGCTTCATTACCAAGTACCGGACCGGCATTATTGCCACGGATCAGAATTTTGCCAACAACGCCTGGGGCTACAACCTGATGCAGACCGTGGGCAACCCCTATACGGTCGATGGCGAAACGCGCATCTGGACCCAGGACGACCACGAAGCGGTACTGGTCGAGAACCGGTTTGCAACCGATCAGTTCTTCCGCGATTACGACCCCGGTGTTGACATCATTGAAAGCTATATGGCGATCGATACCGAGCCCTACCTGGCCGCGCTGCTTGAACGCAGCGGATTCAGTTCGGCCGAAGCGGCGCGGGGTAATCTGACGCCCATTGATAGCCGCTACGATATCAACGTCCAGACTCAATCCGCCTACGTCCAGGCCGACTTTGCGACCGACCTGGGTGATATGCGACTGAAGGGTAATGTGGGTGTTCGTGTCGCACGCACCGAAACCGCTTCAGAGGGCTTCTCCAGGATCCGCGTCATCGTGGAGCAGACCGACGAAGACGGCAATCCAATCTACGGGCCCAATGGCGAAGACCTTGGCGGTGTTGAAGATCCCGATGATCCGCGCGCCTTCGAAGGCCGTCGTACAGTTGAAGAAGATTTTGTTGACGTACTGCCAAGCTTGAACCTGACCCTGGAGATCACAGAGGGGCTTGAGGCCTACTTCGGTGCCGCAAAAGTCATGGCTCGTCCTCAGATCAATGATCTGAACATCAATGCCGACTGTGTGCTGCGCGACTTCCCGCTGGCCGAGAGTCTGCAGATTCCCAATACCTGTACCGCCGGCAACCCGGATCTTGAACCCTACCGTGCAACACAGGGTGAAGTGGCGCTGACCTGGTACCCGAATGACGGTTCCATTGTCTCGGGTGCCTACTTTGTCAAGGACATCACCAGCTATATTTTCGGGGCCGAAACTCAGCAGGACGTCGATTTCTTCAACGATGGCACCCTCTGGGATGTACGCCAGCAGGTGAATAAAGAAGGCATCATGACAAAGGGGATCGAACTCCAGGCCTCCACCTTCTTTGACTTCCTGCCCGGTCTGTTCGCCAACACCGGTGCCAAGGCTAACTACACCTACATTACTGCAGAGGATGTGGATGACTTCAACCCCCTGACTGGCGAGCAGATGCCGCTCCGTGGGCAGTCGGAGAACTCCTATAACCTGGAAGCCTTCTATGAAGACAACAACTGGAGCGCCAAGATTGCGTACAACTACCGTGACGAGTTCTACTCACGTGTATTTGATGGCTTGCCGGTGTTTGTTGAGTCCAGTGGTTATATTGACGGGAAGATCAGCTATACCCTCAACGACAGCCTTAAGTTTTACGTCGACGCCCGCAACCTGGGCAAAGAGGTGAAGCTTGAGACTTCCGGCGTAGGCCGTACCAATGACCTGCAGTGGTCTGGTCGCACCTTCTCGCTGGGCTTTACCTACAAAATGTAACTGTCAGTACCCTCTACCCCCTTTAAAGGCACCTTCGGGTGCCTTTTTTTATGGCCGACCATTGTGTAACGGCCATGGCGAGCGAGAGGGCATGCGAGGAGGGGCAAGCCAGGAGGCAAGCGAGGCTTGAGTTGAGCCCGATCGAAGTTCAACATCGAGTAGGAGGGGGAGTTGCCTCCCCCGTCCTCTCACACCACCGGGCGTACGGTTCCGTAC
>NZ_JBCAQT010000018.1:0-83285 GCF_038419845.1 Marinimicrobium sp. C2-29 | reverse complement strand
AAAGCTTCCGTTTTGGTACACCATCGAGGACTTTTACAAGGATAAGGGTTTCTCAGAGATCGCTTTCAGCGAACATATTGAAGACTTGCTCAAAGAGCGGTATCTAAGATGGGGGAAGGCAGTCTGATGAGTGTACGAAAACAATCCAACGGCAACTGGATGGCCGATATCCGCATTGATGTATTCACCCGGTACCGCAAGACCTTCAAAACCAAAGCCGAGGCTACCCGCTTTGAAGCCCATGTCAGGGCCAAACACGCCGAAGGTGATACCGAAGACTGGAACCCGGCCAAAGCCGATAAACGCCGGCTCTCTGACCTGATTGAGCTATGGTACTCGCACCACGGCGTTCACCTGGCCAGGTCGTATACCCGGCGTAAGATTTTGCTGCGAATCTGCAAAGTGTTAAAAAACCCTGTGGCCAAAAAGCTACGGCCTAACGCTTACCTCGAATACCGGCACCGTCGCTTTGAACAGGGCATTGCCGCCAAAACATTGAACAACGAACTAGGCTACCTCAATGCCATGTATTCGTTCCTGCACAAAACACAGCAGATCAAATACCCGCCCCCACTCGCGAACGTCAAACCCATCAAGATCAAGGAGCGCGAGCTGTCCTTCCTGACACTGGACCAATGTCACGAACTGCTTCGCCGTTGTAAGGAGTCGGGAAGCCGCAGCCTCTATATGGTAGTGCGAATTTGCCTGGAGACTGGTTGCCGGTGGAACGAAGCCCAGCAGTTGAAAAGAAGCCAGATCGTCAACGCCCGTATCACCTTCACTGATACCAAGTCGGGCAAAAACCGCACAGTACCCATCACCAAAGAGCTGGAAGCGGAAATACAGGCCTACGAGCCGACAGGGCAAGACAACCGGCTATTCGCCACGGCCACCAAAGCACTGTTTATCGTGCTAAAGAAGTGCTCCTTTACCCTGCCCAAAGGCCAGGCCTCCCATGTGCTGCGCCACACCTACGCCAGCCATTTCATGATGAACGGCGGTGATATCCTGACCCTTCAACGCATACTGGGCCACAGCACCGTCACGCTCACCATGCGTTACTCTCACCTGGCACCGGAACACCTCCAGCAGGCCATTAATTACCGGCCAAAGGTCCAAATTTCAGATTAGGGGCAAAAAAGGGGCAAAATTGCCCCCTACAACGAAAAAGCCCCTGACTTTCTCAAGGAAAATCAGGGGCTTAGACGGGGAATAGTGGTCGGAACGGTAGGATTTGAACCTACGACCCCCTCGTCCCGAACGAGGTGCGCTACCAGACTGCGCTACGCTCCGACTGTCGTGGGCGCAAAGGCTGCACCCGACGAGGCCGGAATTATAACAGCTGTTTTCCCTGTGTAAATGGCCGCTCGATAATTCTTGCGAATCGCGCAATGTGAATGAAGCCCGAGCCGCAACGCCCGACAACTGGTATCATGCGCCCACAGCGACACTATGAACAACGAGAGGATATCGAGCGTGAGAACCATTTCCCCGATCCGGGCCACCGTGCTCTGCCTGCTACTCGGGCTGACTGCCTGTGTCGGCCCGCTGGAGCGGCCGGAGGACGATACTACCGCCGAGGAGCCATCAACTGATTCGGGCACGGCGGCTGTCGTGAGCCTGATTGATCAGGCCCGACTGGCCTATGAGCGGGGAGAATACGACGTTGCGATCGCGGTGGCTGAGCGCGGTCTTCGTATCGACCGGCGCGAGCCCGAGCTGTACCTGTTGCTGGCCCAGAGCTACCTGCACCTGGCCCGCCCCAAGCGGGCCGGCCAGTTCGCTCAGCAGGGCATGCGTTACAGCCCACCAAACTCTCCGCTCTATCAGGCGCTGGAGGCGGTCAAACGCGATTCCTCAAGCAATGATCCGAACACACTGCGTTTCTAGAGAGCGGTGTGAGACGAAGAGGGACGATGAGGAACGGCGAGAGTGGCGGAAAAGCACGTCAGATTGATCAATATATAGCCAATCCTGATGTCCAACGGCGAGTCTATTGCGAATTGGTTTAATCTCAGTGCGTAAAAAACTGGCAGAATCTCTGACAGAGCCAATACTTACAGTAACTGGTGCGCGCGATCCCTGGTCCACACATCAACCACCAGTTGGGTCCAGTGGGACCAAGTCAGGAAACTTTCCTTTACGTGTACTCCTAAAGTTAATTCACCGGCGCCTGGCGCCGGTTTTTTTATGGCATGCCGCCCGGGGCGCTCTCGCGCGTCACTCAACGCCAGAGTCGCTGCCACCAGCGCGGCGATTCCGACCGGTCCAGGTGACAGGGGGCGCTGGTTTGCGGAGTCTGGCCCTCACGCAGAGGCAGCCAGACCGCGCCCTCGCAGCGCTCGGCGCTGAGCAGGCCGGTGCTCTGATCGAGCCAGTCGAAACTGACATCGCCGGGGGGCGCCAGGGCGGCCCCCTGGGTCGGCAGTTCGCCCATCAGGTCGGCCCAGACCTGCAGCGCCCCGGTTGAGCCACTGAGCGGTGTCTCCTTGTTGTTGTCCCGCCCCAGCCAGACCACCGCCAGGTGCTGGCCACTGAAGCCGGCAAACCAGCTGTCACGCTGGTCATTGGTAGTACCGGTCTTGCCGGCCAGCGCCAGATCGTCCGGAAATTGCTGGTAGACCTGTTTGCCCGTTCCCTCGCGCAGCACCAGTTGCAGCAGATACTGCAGCTGAAAACTGCCCTCGGTGGAAAAACGCTGCTCGACGCTGAGCGGGTAGCGGCGCAGCGGTTCGCCCTCGGCGGTCAGCACCTCGCGGATGGCCCGCAGCGGCGTGTAGACCCCCTCGGCCGCCAGCGTGTGGTAGATCCCGGCCACTTCCGTGGGGGTCATTTCCACAGCTCCCAGCAGGATCGAGGGAACCTGGGGAATGTGGCCGTCAAAGCCCGCCCGGCGCAGCGTCTGGTAGACCGACTCCAGCCCCAATTCCATCCCCAGTCGGGCGGTTGCCTGGTTGTAGGAGTTCACCAACCCCAGATAGAGCGGCACCTCGCCGTGACTTTCCAGACTGGCATTGCGCGGCTGCCAACGCTGACCATTTTTGGCCTCCACCGTGACCGGCTCGTCGCTGATCAGGGTCGCCGGGCCATATTGCTCCGGCTGTTCCAGTGCCGTGAGATAGACAAAGGGCTTCACCAGCGAGCCGATGGGCCGACGCGCGTCCAGGGCCCGGTTGAAGCCACCGGAGCGCGCGTTCCGATCGCCCACCATGGCCAACACCTCACCGGCCCCGACCGACGTCACCACTGTCGCGCCCTGCAGGCCCTCGATACCGTAATCCTGTTCGAGGCGGTGCACCCGCTCGCTCATGACCCGCTCGGCCCGGCGTTGAACCATGGGAGAGAGGCTGGTGAAGATCCTGAGGCCATCGCTCTGCAGGTCCTCTTCGCGGTAGTCGCGACTCAGTTGGCGCTTGACCAGTTCGATGAAGGCCGGGTAGCTCTGCAGGTTGTAATCGCCGCTGGGGACAATCCCCAGGGGGGCCTCACGGGCCTGGCGCAGCGTTGCCGCGTCAATCAGGCCCTCGCGCGCCATCACCTTCAGCACCAGGTCGCGTCGCTCGAGCGCACGCTCGGGGTGACGCCAGGGGTTGTAGTAGGAGGCGCCCTTGACCAGCGCAATGAGCAGCGCCGTCTGGGACGTGTCGAGCTCGCTCAGCGGTTGGCGGAAGTAGTGCTGCGCTCCGAGCGCGAAGCCGTGCACTCCCTGAGCCCCACTTTGGCCCAGATACACCTCATTGATGTAGGTTTCCAGAATCTCGGCTTTGTCGTAGTGCCAGTCCAGCAACACCGCCATGATCGCTTCCTGGATTTTCCGGCTGAAGCTGCGCTCGTGGGTGAGGTAGAAGTTTTTCACCAGCTGTTGCGTCAGGGTGCTGCCGCCCTGAACCACGCCGCCCGCGCGCAGGTTGGCCCAGGCCGCCCGGGCAATGCCCGAAAAGGAGATGCCGTGGTGATCGAGAAAATTCCGGTCTTCCACCGCCAGTAGGGTTTCCCCCAGCCGGGGCGGGACGTCTTCCAGGCGCACCAGTAACCGATCCTCTCCGTGCGCCGGGAAAATACCGCCGATTTCTTCCGGCTCCAGACGCATCAACGGCAGAGGATCGCCGGAAGCATCGCGCAGGGTGCTGACCCGCCCCGAGGCCAACGACAGCTCAAAGCGACGCGCCGATTCGTCCTGGTCCCAGAACTCAAAGCCGCGACTGTAAACCTGATAGATGCTCGTCCCGCCACTTCGCTGGCGCGCGTACTGGCCCGGGCCGCTGACCCGCTCGACCGGGCGGTAACCGATCGCCAGCAGCTCCTGCTCAAACAGTTCCGCCGTCAGCGCGAGCCCCTGGTACAGCTCCAGTGGGCGGGCGTAGACGCGGGCGGGCACCGACCACTTTTTACCCTCGAACTTTTCCTGCACCACATGATTCAGGTACAGCACCCAGAGCAGCGCGATCAGCGTCACCACCCCCAGGCCATACCAGAACCACAGGCGTGCCAGCGCCCAGCCGTGGCGTGGCGCGGTGGAGCGTTTGCCTCGGCGGCGATTAGGAGATTTACGGCGGCGTCGGGTCATGGCGAAAGCGGAATTCTCTTGTCAAACAGATGGTCTTGGCGTCGGCGCTTTATCGGCGCCCGTATATTTTGCATAATGCCCCCACTCTCCGGCGGCAACGCGGCCGGTATCCTACAACAAAGAGGCCCGGAATGAACGATCACTATCACATCTACGGCATCGGCGCGGCACTGGTGGACACGGAAATCGAAGTCAATGACGAGGACCTGAAAGCCATGGCCGTGGCCAAGGGTGTGATGACCCTGGTCGATGAAACCCGCCAGGCTGAACTGATTGACTATCTTCAGGACCACTTGGTTCACTCCAGCCGGGCCAGCGGCGGCTCCGGAGCCAACACAGTGATTGCCGCCAGCTATTTCGGCTGCCGCAGTTTCTATTCGTGCAAGGTCGCCGATGATGAGAACGGTCGTTTCTACCTGAACGACATCAAGGCCGCCGGCGTCGACTACCCCGAGCATGTGACACCGCCCGAAGGGATTACCGGCAAGTGCCTGGTCATGGTGACCCCGGACGCCGAGCGCAGCATGAACACCTATCTGGGCATCAGCGCCACCCTCTCGGTCAACGAGCTGGACACCGCCGCCGTGGAAGCGGCCGATTACGCCTACATTGAGGGCTACCTGGTCAGCTCGGACACCGGTCGGGCGGCCGCCATCGAACTGCGTGAGCGCGCAGAGAAGCGCAACACCCTGACCGCCCTGAGCCTGTCCGACCCGGCCATGGTGCAATTCTTTCGCGACGGCCTTCTGGAAATGATCGGCGAGGGTGTGGACCTGTTGTTCTGCAACAAGGAAGAGGCCATGGGCTTTACCGGCACCAGCGACCTGGAAAGCGCCGCCCAGTCACTGCAGGATTACTGCCGGAGCTTTGCCATCACCTGCGGCGCCGATGGCGCCCTGGTGTTTGATGGCAAGCACTCCTACCGCATCGATGCCCACGCGGTGAAAGCCATCGACAGCAATGGCGCGGGCGACATGTTTGCCGGCGCCTTCCTCTACGCCCTGAGTCAGGGCCACGGCTACGATACCGCGGGCCGATTTGCCAGCCTGGCCGCCGGCAAGGTAGTCACCCAGTACGGACCGCGTTTGCGCCCGGAGCAGCACCAACAGCTGAAACAGGAGTTCTTCGGGTAGGGTGGGCTCTGCCCACCGGTTTAGCGTTCTGCCGAAAAAACTGGCAATGGTGGGCGGAGCTCACCCTACCAAAAAACCACACAATAGTGGGCGGAGCCCACCCTACGGACCGCACACGGGGCACTCGGGGTCGCGCGGTAGCTTCATCTCACGCCACTGGCTGGTCGAGGCATCAAACAATAACAACCGGCCCGCCAGCGACCGGCCAATGCCCGCAAGTAATTTCACCGCCTCCAGCGCCTGCATACTGCCGATCACGCCCACCAGCGGCGCGAGCACGCCACTGGCGGCGCAGCTGAGCTGTTCATCCTCACTCACGCTGTAAAGGCAGCGATAGCAGGGGCTGGTGGGCTCGCGGGAGTCAAACACCGCCACCTGCCCTTCCAGACGAATGGCAGCGCCGGAGACCAGCGGCGTCCGGGTTGCGACACAGGCCTGATTGATGGCATAGCGCACACTGAAATTGTCGGTGGCGTCCACCACCAGATCCACCTCGCGCACCCGGGCGGTCAAGGCTTCGCCACTGAGTTTTTCCACCAGTGGCTCAATCCGCGTCTCGGGGTTCAGCGCCCGCAGCGCGGCGGCAGCGGACATTACTTTGGGCTCGCCAATGCGTTCGGTGGTATGCGCAATCTGGCGCTGCAGATTCGAAAGGTCCACCTCATCGTGGTCCGCCAGCCACAACTCGCCGACACCGGAGGCGGCCAGGTACATCGCCACCGGCGAGCCCAGCCCACCCAGGCCAACAATCAGCACCTTCGCTTCGAGCAGTCGCTCCTGCCCCTCAATGTCCACCTCGGGGAGCATGATGTGGCGGCTGTAACGCAGCAGTTGCTCGTCATTCATCATCCCGCATCTCCCTCCCGAACCTTTTCACCAGACCACCGACCCAGCGTCACCCGGTCGCGACCATTGAGGTCCTGCTCAGTGCGCACCGACTGAAACCCGCATCGTTCAAAAATGGCTCCGACCGCTTCGGCCTGCTCCCAGCCGTGCTCGACCAGCAGCCAGCCCCCGGACACCAGATACCCGGGAGCCCGATCGACGATATGCTCGATATCCGCCAGTCCGTCCCGCTCGGCCACCAGCGCCGAGCGGGGCTCAAAGCGAACATCGCCACGGCTCAGGTGGACATCATTGTCGGCAATGTAGGGGGGGTTGCTCATGATCAGATCGAACAGCTGAGCCGGCTCCAGAGCTGAATACCAGTCACTGCAGGCGCAGTGCACCTGCTCCAGATCGAGCCGCCGGCGGTTCTCCTCGGCCAGCGCCACTGCCTCCGGGGAGGCATCCAGAGCGGTGACCTCCCAGCCCCGGCGCTCACTGGCAAAGGCCAGCGCCAGGGCACCGGTGCCGGTTCCCAGGTCCAGCGCCCGCCCCTTGGGCTGGTCCCCCGTCAGTGCCAGGGCCAGTTCGACCAGCAATTCACTATCGGGGCGGGGAATCAGGGTACTGCTGTTGACCCGCAGTGGCAGGGACCAGAATTCCCGCTCGCCGGTAATATGGGCCAGCGGCTCGCCCAGGCAGCGACGCGCGAGCGCCGCTTCGAACAGGGCCAGCTGGGCTTCGGTCAGCGCCGTCTCGGGCCAGGTGTAGAGCCAGGTGCGACGGCGCTGCAGCACAAAGACCAGCAACAGCTCCACATCCAGACGCGGGCTGTCGCTCACCTCCGTCAGTTCGGCGGAGCGGCGCAGGCACTGGGCGACGGTCACCTCGGCCACGCTACTCGGCCAGCGCCGCCAGTTGATCCGCCTGATATTCATGCACCAGCGGCTGGATGACATCATCGAGCGAGCCCTGCATGACTTCATCGAGCTTATACAGAGTCAGGTTGATGCGGTGGTCGGTGACCCGGCCCTGGGGGAAGTTGTAGGTGCGGATGCGCTCGGAGCGATCGCCCGAGCCCACCAGGTTGCGGCGCTCATCGGTGCGGCTCTTCGCGGCCGCCTCCTCGCTCCGGTTTTTCAGCTTGGCGGCCAGCAGGGACATGGCCCGGGCCCGGTTTTTATGTTGCGAGCGCTCGTCCTGACACTCCACCACGATGCCCGTGGGCAGGTGCGTCAGGCGGATGGCCGAATCGGTCTTGTTCACGTGCTGACCGCCGGCGCCGGAGGCGCGAAAGGTATCCACGCGCAAGTCGCCCTTGTTGAGTTCGACCGCTTCCACTTCATCGGCTTCGGGCAACACGGCCACGGTGCAGGCGGAGGTGTGAATGCGCCCCTGGGATTCGGTTTCCGGCACCCGCTGAACCCGGTGCGCCCCGGACTCGAACTTGAGCTGGGCGTAAACGTTGTCGCCCTCGATACGGCTGATCACCTCTTTGAAGCCGCCGTGCTCACCCTCGTTCTGGCTGAGAATCTCAATGCGCCATTTGTTCTGCTCGGCGTATTTGCTGTACATGCGAAACAGATCGCCGGCAAATAACGCCGCCTCGTCACCCCCGGTTCCGGCCCGGATCTCCAGGAACACGTTCTTGCCGTCGTTGGGATCCTTGGGCAGCAGCAGGCGCTGCAATTCCTCTTCGAGCGGCCCCAGCTGCTCATCGCAGGCGTCCAGCTCCTCGCGTGCCATCTCCCGCATCTCCGGGTCGGAGAGCATGGTCTCGGCCTCGGCCCGGTTTGACTGCATCTGGTGGTAGCGCTCGTAGCTCTCCACCACCGGCTCGAGTTCGGCGTATTCTTTGGACAGACCACGGAAACGGTTCTGGTCGCCGATGATCTCCGGGTCGGACAGCAGGGCGGCGACTTCCTGATAGCGTTCGGTCAACCGTTCCAGTTTTTCTTCAATGGATGCTTTCATTCGCGTTCGCTTTTCCCGTCTTCAGTATTCGAGGCGCCGTCATTTTGCGGCGGCGCCGACTCGTCCAGCCCGAACAGCTCCCGGGCGGAGGCCACCAGCTGGCTGCGACCTTCGGCGCTCGCGCGCCGCAGCGCCGCGCTGGGTGGATGCAACAGTTTATTGGTCAGGGAGCGGGCCAACTGGCTCATGACCTGCTCGGGATCACTCCCCGCCTCGAGCGCGCGCTGGGCCTTGGCCAGCTCCGCCGCCCGCAGCGCCTCGGCCTGCGCCCGATAGGTGCGGATGGTGGCCGCCGCATCCTGGGCCCGCTGGGTCTCCAGGTAGTGTGACAGCCCCTCGGCAATGATCTCCCGCGCCTTGTCTGCGGCGGCCTGGCGGGACTTTTTATTCTGGTCGATCACCGCATGCAGGTCGTCCACCGTGTAGAGGTAGACATCGTCCAGCTCCCCCACCTCCGATTCGATATCGCGCGGCACGGCAATATCGAGCATGAACACCGGCTTGTGCTTGCGCTTTTTCAGCGCGGACTCCACCGCACCTTTGCCCAACAGCGGCAATTGGCTGGCGGTGGAGGAAATGACTATGTCCGCCTGGGGTAAATACTCGGGGATATCCGCCAGCAGTATGGCCTCGGCGCCCAGCTCGCGCGACAACTGCTGGGCCCGATCCAGGGTCCGGTTGGCGACGATCAACTTGCGGATGCCCTGCTCCTTGAGATGGCGCGCCACCAGCTGAATGGTTTCCCCGGCGCCGATCAGCAGCGCGGTGTCCTGCTTGAGGTCCGAAAAGATCTGCTGGGCCAGGGTCACAGCGGCGTAGGCGACCGACACCGGGTTCTCGCCAATGGCGGTTTCCGAGCGCACGCGCTTGGCGACGCCGAATACCTGCTGAAAGGCGGCGTGCAACGCCGCCCCGATCGTGCCCGCCTGGCTGGCCACGGCATAGGCCGACTTCATCTGGCCCAGAATCTGGGGCTCACCGAGCACCAGCGAGTCCAGCCCACCGGCGACTTTCATCATATGGCCCACGGCCTCATGGTCCCGGTAGCAGTAAAAGCAGTTCTCCAGATCCTCTTCGCCCATCCGGGTGTGATCCAGCAGCCACCGCAACAGCTGATCGGCCTCGGCGTCGCTGGCGGCGTAGATCTCCGTGCGGTTGCAGGTGGACAGTATCGCCACTTCGCTCAAGCCCGCCATCTGCCTGGCCTCGGCGAGCGCCCGCTCCAGGCCGTCGGGCGCAAAAGCGACCCGCTCTCGAATCGCCAGAGGCGCGGTGGTATGGTTGATGCCGAAGGCCAACAGGGTCATAAAGTGCGAGCAGATTGCCAATAAAGGGACGACATTGTCCGGCCCAGCGGGACCGGGCGCAAGGGGCACGTGGTTTCAACAACGCTGGACCCACGCCTCAGGTGCCTGTGACGCGGGTCGTATCGCCGTATTTTCCCTCTGTACCCGCACGAATCCAGCCGCTTTTAACACTCACAAACGCCCCGCCACTGGCGAACCCGCGCCGCGGTGTTTATGATGCTCCCATTGCTTACGAAACGATGAGACCTTATGACATTCAGCTCCCAGTTTCTGGCCAGTTTGGCCCTTGGCACCCTTTTCGCTCTGGTCGGTTGCGCGCAGCAACCGGAGACGCCGGAACAGGACCCGGCGCAAACACCGCAAGAGTCGAGCGAGCCCGCCGAAGAGCCCGAACAAACGGCGAAGGAGGCGGAACCCGAGCCGGAACCGCCTACCCGGCCCTTTACCAGCGAAACCCTCTACGCCCTGCTGGCGGCCGAACTGGCCGGCAGCCGGCAACGCTTTGATATCGCCCTGTCCAATTACATACAGCAGGCCCACCAGACCCGCGACCCGCAGGTGGCGGCCCGGGCGACCCACATTGCGCGCTTCATGGAAGCCGACAACGCGATTCTCGATGCCGCTCTCCTGTGGGTGGATGTGGACCCCGACAATACCGAAGCGCAACTGAATGCCGCCCTGGCACTGGTGCAAAGCGGTCGTCTGCAGGAGGCCTTCGAGCTGTCGCGCAAACTGCAGGAAAAAGGCGAGCACACCCTGTTCCAGAACATCGCCGCCAGCGCGGGCGAGGCCACCGACACCCAGCGGGAGCAACTGCTTGAGGGCTTTCAGACCCTGCTGGAAACGCACCCCGAGCACCGCGAACTGCTGATCGGCACCGGACTGCTGCTGCAACAGCAGGGTCGCTACCAGGAAGCGCTGCACTACTCCCAGCGGGCGCGGGAGCATCACCCCGGCAACGTGGCCGCCACCATTCTGGAAGCGGCCCTGCTCAACCAGCTCGACCGCTCCGACGAAGCTCTGAAGCTCATTGTTCAGGCACTGGAGGAGCAGCCCGAGAGCCTGCGCCTGCGTCTACAGTACGCCCGCCTGCTCACCCAGCACGACCTGGCACTGGCGCAGGAACAGTTCGAGGTGCTGGTGCAGCAGGAGCCCAATGACCCGGACCTGCACCTGTCTCTGGGGATTGTGGCGCTGGAGCGCGGCGACCGGGACACCGCCCAGGAGAGCTTTGAGACCCTGCTCGATTCGGGCCACCACGCCTCCACGGCCCACTTTTACCTGGGCCAATTGGCCGAAAACCGCGGTGAATCCGAGGATGCACTGCTGCATTACCTGCAGGTGGAACCGGGCAGTGACTTCTTTCAGGCCACACTCAACATTCTGGACATCTTTCTCGATCGCGGCGACACCGCCGCCGCCCATGATCACATGAACCGGCTGCGCACCCGCTTCCCCGACCGGGCGGCCGATCTCTATCTGCTGGAGGCACGCTCGCTGCAGCAGAAAGGCTTCGACGACGAGGCAATGAGCACGATGAATCAGGCCCTGGAGGCCCATCCGACTCACAGCGACCTGCGCTACAGCCGGGCCATGCTGCACGATCAACGGGGCAACCTGGAGGCGACCGAACGGGACCTGCGCGCCCTGCTCAAATACGACCCCAACAATGCGACCGCCCTGAACGCCCTGGGCTACATCCTGGCGGACCGCACCGACCGTTACAACGAAGCCTACGAGCTGATTCGCCAGGCCCTGGCACTGGAGCCGGAGGAACCGGCCATTCTCGACAGCATGGGCTGGATCCTCTACCGGATGAACGAACCGGAAGAGGCCCTGCCCTACCTGGAGAAAGCCTTTGAAGCCTACCCGGACCAGGAGATCGCCGCGCATCTAGGTGAGGTGCTGTGGCGGCTGGGCAAAAAAGAACGGGCCCGGGAGGTCTGGGAGCAAGGGCTCGACGAGGACCCGGACAGCGAACTGATTCCGAAAACCATGCGCCGACTGGAGGCCAACCCCTGATGCGGCCGACGCTCTTTGCCCCCCTGGCACTGTTGGTCCTGCTGGCCGGCTGTGCCCAGCAGCCGGTCCAGCCGGTCGACGACTGGGAAACCCACCGCCGCACCGCCAGCGAGCTGGAACACTGGCAACTGAGCGGCAAGGTGGGGGCCCGACTGCCCGAGAATAGCGGCAGTGCACGCCTGCGCTGGAATCAGAACGACAGCGACTACCGGATCGACCTGAGCGGCCCCTTCGGGCAGGGTCGTGTGGTGATCGAAGCACTGGACGGTCGGGTGCAGCTGCGCGAGGGCGGCGAGCCCCCGGTGGAAGCGGCCACAGGGGAAGAGCTCATGCGCCGGGCTACCGGCTGGTCCTTCCCTGTCGAGCAACTGAAATACTGGGTGCGGGGTATTCCCGCCCCCGGCAGTAAGCACCACCTGGTCGAGTTCACCCCCGAGGGGCTGCTCAAAACGCTGCGCCAGAGTGGCTGGACGCTGTCGTACGACGACTATGAAGCCACTGGCCTGACACCCCTGCCCGGCCGGATAATCGCCGAGCGGAACGATATTCGCCTGACCCTGATCGTCTACCAGTGGTCGTTGCCCGAAGCGTCATGACACAGAAGCCACCGCCCCCATCACTGGATCTGCCCGCACCGGCCAAACTCAATCTCTGCCTGCACATCACCGGGCGGCGTCCTGACGGCTACCATACCCTGCAGACAGCGTTTCAGCTGCTCGACTATGGTGACTGGCTGCGGTTCACCCCGCGCCCCGATCGGCAAATCAGCCTGAGCCCGGCGCTGCCCGGATTTCCGCCGGAGGACAACCTGATCCTCCGGGCCGCGCGCCGCCTGCAGAGCGTCGTGCGCCAACTGAACCCATCAGTGGCGCTGACCGGCGTCGACATTGAACTCGACAAGCGCCTCCCTCTGGGCGGCGGACTCGGGGGCGGCAGCAGCAACGCGGCCACCACCCTGCTCGCCCTGAACGAATTGTGGCAACTGAATCTGCCGGTGGCGCAACTGCAGGCCATTGGCCTGGAACTGGGCGCCGATGTCCCGGTTTTTGTCGCCGGCCACAGCGCCTGGGCCGAAGGCGTCGGCGAGCAACTCACCCCGCTCACACTGCCGAGCCGTTGGTATCTGGTGCTCACACCCCGGTGCGAGGTTTCCACCGCCAGGATTTTTTGCCACAAAGATTTGACAAGAGACACAGCGCCCATTACAGTAGCGGCCTTTCACGAGCAGGGTGGCAAAAACGATTGCCAGCCACTGGTCAGAAAGCTGCATCCCGAAGTGGATAACGCTCTGATTTGGTTGGAAAATTTTTCTTCCACCGCTCAGATGTCGGGAACCGGGGCGAGCGTGTTTGCCGCCTTCGACAGTGAAGCCGAGGCGAACGGGATTCTCTCCCGGGCGCCCTCCGAATTGCCGGGCTTTGTCGCCCGCGGAGTAAACCGATCGCCGGTTTATCAGGCACTGACCGACAGAACAAAGGACTGATTACAGAGTGAAAAGCACCAGGCGATTGTTACAATCGCCGATATGACGACTACTGGGGCGTAGCCAAGCGGTAAGGCAGCGGGTTTTGATCCCGTCACGCGTAGGTTCGAATCCTACCGCCCCAGCCATATTTCGTAGACACGCCGCTGTAACAGCGGCGTTGTTCGTTTGGGTCAATGCCTATAGTATCCTCTCCCGATTGCTTCCCGCGGATCAGACTCCGGTGCTCAGACCCTATCGCAGCCTGCAGCCCCTTCGATCCCGACGGGAGATGACCACCAGGCGCACAACCCCGGACAAACGTTTACAATACAGCAACGACAAAGCGGCCATACAACCCAAAAGGTACCGAACGTGACTGAGTTAATGGTATTTACCGGTAACGCCAACCCCGAGCTGGCGCACAAAGTCGTCGACTTTCTGGGTATTGACCTGGGCGATGTATCGGTATCGCAATTCTCCGACGGGGAAATTGCGGTGGAACTCAACACCAACGTCCGTGGCCGGGATGTCTTTGTCGTACAACCGACCTGCGCGCCCACCAACCGCAACATCATGGAGCTGATGATCATGGTGGACGCATTACGCCGGGCCTCGGCCGGGCGGATTACGGCGGTGGTGCCCTACTTTGGCTATGCCCGACAGGACCGACGGGTGCGCTCGGCGCGGGTTCCCATTACCGCCAAGGTGGTCGCGGACATGATGGTGGGTGTGGGTATCGACCGTCTGCTGACGGTCGATCTGCACGCCGAACAGATCCAGGGCTTCTTCGACGTCCCGGTCGACAACGTTTACGGCTCACCGGTGCTGCTCGAAGATGTGGAAAAGCAGAGTTTTGAAGACCTGATTGTGGTCTCGCCGGACATTGGCGGCGTGGTAAGGGCGCGAGCCGTGGCCAAACAGCTGGACGCGGACCTGGCGATCATCGACAAACGCCGCCCCAACCCCAACGTCGCCGAAGTGATGAACATCATCGGCGAGGTCGACGGTCGCACCTGCCTTTTGGTGGACGACATGGTCGACACCGCCGGCACCCTGTGCAATGCGGCCAAAGCGCTCAAAGCCCAGGGCGCAAGCAAAGTGGTGGCCTACTGTACCCACCCGGTACTGTCGGGCAACGCCATCGACAACATCAACAACTCACAGCTGGATGAGCTGGTCGTGACCGACTCCATCCCGCTGAGCGAAGCGGCCGCCAACTGCAGCCGCGTTCGCACCCTGACGCTCTCGCGCATGCTGGGTGAAGCCATGCGGCGCCTGAGCAATGAAGAATCCCTGAGTGCCATGTTCCGCTGAGTGCGTGCGATAGTTCCAGCGTATTCAGCCCTGGCCTCAGATAACCGCCGCTGAGCAATACTGCAAAGCGGTTTTTGTAACCCCGCTGGTGATTCTGGTCGCGGATGCCAGTGGATTTTTCGAGGAAGACATTATGTCTGATGACTTTATTTTGAAAGCCGAATCCCGTGACGCTCTGGGGAAAGGTGCGAGCCGCCGCCTGCGTCGACTGGAAGGCAAAGTGCCCGCCATCGTCTATGGCGGCAAGAAAAAGCCCACCTCCATCATGGTCAGCCAGAAAGAACTGACCAAGCACCTGGAGAGCGAGGCCTTCTTCTCCCACATCATCGAGCTGAACATCGATGGCAAGTCCGAGAACGTAATTCTCAAGGACCTGCAGCGTCACCCGGCGCGTGGTTTTACCCAGCACGCCGATTTCCAGCGCGTTTCCAAAACCACCAAACTGCACACCAGCGTTCCGATTCACTTCCTCAACGAGGAAAACTGCAAGGGCGTCAAGCTGCAGGGTGGCAAGATCGTGCACAACATGGTGCAGCTGGAAATCACCTGTCTGCCGGCCGACCTGCCCGAGTACATCGAGCTGGATCTGACCGACCTGGAGCTGGGCGACAGCCTGCACATCTCGGATCTGACTCTGCCCAAAGGCGTTGAGTCCGTTGCTCTGAGCCACGGCGAAGACCACGACCAGCCGGTTGCCTCGGTCAACAAGCCGCGCGGCATGGCCTCTGACGACGCCGAAGATGAAGCCGAAAGCGAAGGCGACGAAGGCGAAGAAGAGAAGTAAGACCGAAAAACCCCGACAGCACCCGCTGTCGGGGTTTTCTTTTTTTGGACGCAGGAACTGCAATGGACACACCACTGCAACTGATCGTCGGCCTGGGCAATCCCGGCAAAGAGTACGACCGCACCCGCCACAATGCCGGTGCCGATTTTGTCAGCGAGCTATCCCGCACGCTGGGGGCCACCCTGAGCCCGGAAACCAAATTTCATGGCCTCACAGCCAAAGCCACACTCGATGGACAGGACCTGCGCCTGTTGATCCCCACCACCTTCATGAACCGCAGCGGCCAATCCATTGGCGCTATCGCCCAGTTCTTCAAGATTCCGCCCGAAGCCATTCTGGTCGCTCACGATGAGCTGGACCTGCCCCCGGGAACGGCTCGGCTCAAACACGGCGGCGGCCACGGCGGACACAACGGGCTGCGCGACACCATCAAGGCGCTGGGCAACAACCCCAACTTCAACCGCCTGCGTCTGGGCATCGGTCACCCCGGTTCAGCTTCGCAGGTCGTGGGCTATGTGCTTAAAAAAGCGCCCGCCGGCGAGCAGCAGGAACTGTATGACGCCATTGACCGGGCCATCGCTGTGCTGCCCCTCGCCGCGAAGGGCGATTGGGCCAAGGCGATGAATCAGCTGCATACCAAAGCCTAGGGACCCAGTAGTACGCCCTCAACAATATCGACTCAAGCGGAGCGTTTTCGGTGTAGGCTCAGCGGCGACCGGGCCTATCCACCACGAGATACTGATCCGCTTCCAGATTGCGCAATAGCTGCTCCGTGCCGTCCGGCCAGACCACCGTCAATTCATCCACCTGTCGATGCTTGCCCAGGCCGAAATGAGCCACCAGCGGATCATTAGAGAGGTAGTTGGAGCCCAATCGAATTTCCCTGACTTGAGTCAACGCCCCGCTGCGGGCATACACCTTGGCACCAATGCCATCCAGATTTTTCTTTCCTCCCCGTAACTTTACGGTCAGATAGTGATGGGAAGTCTCGATGACATTTCGGAACAGGGCGACCGGCTCGCCGCTATGGCCCACAAAAATATCCACCCGACCATCCCGGTCGTAGTCAAAGCAGCTCACCCCGCGACCCTGGCGGGTGTGGTTCAACCCAACCTCCAGTGCCCGCTCAGTAAAAGTACCATCACCATTGTTGATATACAGCAGACTGGGATCGTGAATGAACTGGGCAAAGATCGCTTCATTGGCCACGTTTTTACTGCTCATACCGTTGGTATGAAAAATATCCAGCCAGCCATCATTATTGAAATCAGCAAAGCAGGCGCCCCACCCCCAGAAGCCCTCACGGACCCCCGCCTCTTCGGTCACATCCTCAAAGCGGCCTTGACCATCATTGCGATAGAGACGATTGCCTGATTCTCCTCCCACATACGCCTTGTTCTCCAGAGAGTTCCAAATCGAGGTCACAAACCAATCGAAATCGCCGTCATTGTCAAAGTCCCCCACCGCCATACCCATACCGTTCTCATCGGATATCACCGCTTCGGTCCGGTCAACAAAGTTCTCTCCGTTCTGGTTGAACAGAACCTGGCTGGTCAAAAAATCCCCTGCTAATAGCAGGTCCGGCCAACCATTATTGTTGATGTCTGTAAAAGCAGCGGTGAAGACCAGCCCCAGCTTTCCGGTTTGTGGAGACTCACGCGTCGGAGGCAGGGCGCTACTCGCATCGACGAACTGTCCCTCACCCTCATTGCGCCACAGATACCCGCTATTATCCGCATCAGCGGTGAACCCCCAATGCGCCGCGTACAAATCGATATTGCCATCCCGGTCATAGTCGCCCGCAGACAGACTGTGGGTGAACCGGTTAAAGCCGACACCCGCCTTGAAAGGGTCTGGAAGAAAGAATCCATCACCCTGATTTTGATAGACTCTCAGGAAGTCATCGTGAATATTGTCTTCCACCAGAAGCAGATCCCGCTGGCCATCCTGGTCGTAGTCGAAGAACAGCGCTCCAAACTGCTGACTGCGCAGGGAGCCAATGGCGAGGCCTGTTGTTTCCTCAAAGGTACCATCACCTTTATTGCGAAACAGCTTCCCGGGCAGGGTCGAGTGACTGATAAACAGATCGTCCCAGCCATCTCCATCGTAATCGCCCACGGCGATCCCTCCAGAGACTCGATGCTGTTCATCACCATTGCCCGCCGCCGGTAGCTCATACCCCAGGCCTGCCGATTCGGTTACATCGACAAACCAGGGATCGACCACCGAAGCCTGACTCTCAGCGGAGGGGGAAGATTTCGGGGGTTGAAACGTCAGTGGCTGCCCCTCGAACGACCCCAGTTGCGCGCGAAACCGCTCCCCGTCCGGGCCATCGTCGTTCGGCCCGGGTATCCAGCGAGCCAGGCACTCCGGATCTTTCGCACAGGGATCGGTCAGGGTTTCCAGAAAAACTTCCAGATACCGGGCATGCTCGGGGTCAAAGCGACGGTGAGACAAGTGGTCCCAACTGTCACTGCTCTGAGCCTCTTTCAGTACCTCACGCGACCGTTGACGGTAACGCTCACGCTCTGTCGGAATTCCTTTGAACTGAGGATTACTTTGCAGGCTGTAATCATAGGCAACCACCGACGTTTCCACATCCATGTGATGACGGATTGCCTGGCCCAATGTCAGAAAGGCGCCGGTGTGCCCCCAGGGGCCAGTCACTTCCACATTCAGCAGAGAGGGGGTTCGGAAGGCGTACCGGTCACCGGGATGAGAACTCTCAAGCATTCGCCCCAGGTCAAAGCCCTGACGGTCCTTGCCCCGCCCAAATTGAGGAACCGCAATATTATGGAATTGCTCGTCCGTAAAGCGTCGTCCGGAATGGCACTGGTTACAGCCGTAGCCCCCTTCGCTCAGCGGGGTATAAAACAACAGGGCACCTGTGCGAGCCTCTTGCGAAATCGCGTCGTCGTCTCCCTCAAGAAACCGGAACCAGGGATTGTCGAGCAACACCTGCGAGCGCTGATAGTGGGCTTGAGCCTGGCCGACCCGTTCCATTGTCACGACCTGGGAAGGATCTGCCCGTACGTCATCAAATGCGGCCTGGAAAAGCGGTAACCAGGGAGTGTCGCCTTGCGTAGATGAGGCTTCCCCGGAGTCCAGCCCCTGAAGTCGGCGCTCCAGTAATTGACGTTTGTCCTGGTTGCTCAACACCTTATCGGTACGGCGTCCGAACATCTCATTGGCCGAGGCGACCGGAAACATGGCCTGAGCGGCCGCCAGATCGGACCCTACGTCTGGATCGGGCAAGTTGCGCAGGCTGTCCGGGGTGCGAATGTGAGCCTGCTCCCCTCCCTCGGCATCGTGATACTCGGTCACTTCAACCCGGCCATCCCAAAACAGCCGTTGTTGGTATACATGCAGATTGAATGTTGTTGGAGAATTGCGAGGGACATTGGGGCCTCCATCCGCCAGAGGATCTCGCTCCCTGTCGCCATCATGAACCCGGCCCGGACCAATGATCCCGGGGTCGACCGCGTCTACCCCCACCGGCAACGACAGGGCATCCCCGCCGCCCAACAATGGATGATGGCAGGAAGCGCAGGCAACATCCTTTTGCTCGCTCAATGACTTACTGAAGAACAGCTGCTTGCCCAGTTCGAACAGAGGACCCTCAGCGGACGTCGAGCCTTCAACAGGCACCGGCTCCTGAACCAGTCCCAACTCTGTTACCCGTTTTCTGAGAGTCTTGAGCACTTCATGAGAGTCCTCTGGCAATTCGGGCACCGAGGCCTCGGCCTCCGAGTCAGATTCCGCGTCAATCAGCTCAACGGAAGGCTCCTCTGCCCAGCAGAAGATACTGACCCAGCAAAAACCAAACAACAGGCAGCTTCGATACATAGCGGACGCTCTACTCTTCACGTAATTCAATTCTTGTGCCATCAGGGGCCACATGCTCATCAATCCATTGGGTCACCTGGTCAGTCAAAACCCACTGCCCCCGTGCGTAAATGATCGCGTCCTCGGCAATAATCAAATCCAACTGCCGCTGCCGGGCGAGATCATCCAGCGCCTCCCGGGCCAGTGGCGACAGCTCATCAAATAGCGCCTGCTTCTGACTTTGCAGCCATTGTTCCAGGGCGCGGCCAGTCTCTACCGTTTCCCGCCGGATATGCTCCGCCCGTTCGCGCACCATCGTCCGGTGTTGCTCACTAAGCCCTGGCGTATTCATCCGGCTTGCCAGGTTTTGCAGATCGGCTTCACCCCCTTCCAGGGCAGACTGGTAGCGCTGATAGGTGGGGCTGTCACGTAGTGCTTCCAGACGGGCCACTGCCACCTTGGACGCAAATATTGCATCGGTAAGGTCAACCACGGCGATGGGGGCGTCAGCTCGCGTGAAACCACAGGCAAGAAAAACCAAACAGCCGAGAAGCCAGGCTTTACAGAACATGGGCCCCCGGCGGTGCAACCGGGGTACTGGGCAAAGCAGTATCGAATAGACCATTATTATTTACCCTGCTGAACATAAGAATAGGCTTCGTGATACACCTTTTTGTCTTCCATCTGGCCCCAAAGGCTGAATTTGAACCTGTTCAGGACCACTACCGCCAGATCGAGTTGAGTCCCCACGCCTGCGCGGATTTTACCTCGGCAGCGCCACCTTTGCTGTAGAGGTGCAGCGTGCGTTCACCGTCTGACATGAAAAACCGGCTTGCCAGTACGGTTTCCCCGTCATTACCAAACACTTCGACCATTGATCGGTCCAGAAAGACCCGGATCCCAACCTCGCCACTGTCCAGTGTCATCGGCCCCTGATGCACGGCATTAAAGTCCGGGTGGGTAAACTGTCGATTGGCCGCCCGCCGATCAACGAACAGCGCCCCCTCTTCTACTGAATAGCCAATGATCAGGGTTTCACCCTCTTCTGATTCGAGGCGAATGCCGACCTCATCAGCCGAATCGACGGAAAATCGTGCCGAGACTTCTGCAACACGGGCATCTGGCGATTCGCCATCGAGGGTGGTCGATTCATCATTCAGTGCAATATCGGCCAGGCTCGTGTAGCGCGATTCATCGCGTAGACTCTGCACTTCCTCAGCGGGAGTCTGAACAAGCTGAACCTCGCCATTGATGGTTTTCAGACCCAATTCACGCGCAAGACTCATGCTGCCTCGCCAATCACCGGTAGGAAGGGCACCGGCGTAACGCCAGTTATTGGCCCAGCCAATGGCGATACGACGTTCATTTGGCATATTGTCAAAGGTCATGGGCGCATAAAAGTCCGGGCCATGATCCATCCAGAGCGTCGTCGCTTCCGGCTCAAAAGCTTCGTCAGAAAACCAGATGTGGTCGACATTGATGTGACCCCAGCCCCCGGTATTGTTATCGACGATCGTCAAGTGGGCGCTCTCGCCGCGGTATTCGCTGACATCAAAGGACTGCCAAACAAGGCGCTCGGCATCATCACCGGTTGCGGATGCGACCCGTTGGTCACCGACATACAGATTAAAGGTGGTCTCGTCGTCTTCGGTTGCCGGATGGTGGCCGCCGCCAATCAGAAAATGAAGGTGGTCCGCGTCGACAATAAAGCTATCCGAGGTCAGAGTACCGGTGCTGGTATCACCGTTTCGGTAGGAGTTGACCAGATACTGCCCCTCGTAGCCGGATACCGTCTGTTGGTCCGGCAGAGTTCCCTCGGCCGGCGATGAACCGAAAGCCTCACCGGTGGCAGTCCACTTTGCATAGCCGCTCTCGAAGTCATCAAAGAGCTCTCCATTTTGGGCTTCAACCGCCGCACCCGGGGTATTGTCGGCCATAAAGGTGGTGCCATCAAAGTCACCCACAAAGTACTGCACGCCCGAACCACCGTTGGGTGCGCCACCGTCACCGACACTGAGCAACAGGACCCACTTGGTGTTGTTTTCATCGCCGTCGACCGGCAGCGGAAACAGGTCCGGCATTTCCCAGAGACCTTCCGCGGCGTTGACCGGCCCAAAGGTGCTGGCCCGCTCCCAATCGATCAGATTGGTGGATTCATAAATCGCGACTTTGCGTTCAACCGACAGGCTTACCAGCATCACCCACTTTTGAGTGTCACCATCAGTGTAGGGAATCACTTTGGGGTCACGGAAGTCGGCGGAACCGATATCGATCAACGGGTTGCCTTCATGTCGGGTCCAGGTGTTTCCACCGTCGGTGCTGTAAGCCAGGGACTGAGCCTGGATCAACTGATTCGGGTAGTCTGGCGAACCTTTCGGGTAGTGGCTGGTGTAATACGCCAGCATGGCATCCTCGCCAAAACCGGCAACATTCTGCTTATCCACCACAGCTGAACCGGAAAAAATCATTTCGGTCAGGTCTTCGGCGCGTGTGGCCTGGCTGGGCTGGTATGACAGCGCAAGATCCTGCTCGTCCCAGCGCACCAGATCGGTACTGGTCGCATGCCCCCAGGACATGAAACCCCAACCTGTTCCGTTGGGATTGTACTGGTAAAACATATGGTAAGTGCCGTCGGCGTACACCAGCCCGTTCGGGTCATTCAGCCAGTTCTCTTTCGGTGAGAACCGGTTCTGATTCCGGTCCGGCTCCTGGTAGTGCTGGCCTGACGGATTGGGCTCGGCGCTTGAACTCGAACCGGAGCTGGAACGGCTCGAACCAGAATCCTGACCGTTGCCTCCCCCGCCGCACGCCACCAGAACCAGACAGCTAACTACCAAGGAGATCAAGCCCACCCGCTCACTAAGCTTGTTCACATTATTTATCCTCTATTATGTTGTGATTCTCAAAGACCTTCGCCCCGGACACACAACTGACGCTGCACCCATCACCAGGCTGTTGCACTAACTTACATCACTATTATTTAATTATCAATTATTCTCTCACACAATAAAACAATATTATTTATTCTTTATAATCATCATGTTACGAGTGATAATTTATCCTATTTATTATTCACAAACTATTATTTAGTGTATTTATCAGAAGAATATGGTGCCAACCCTTCGATTTGAGGCGCAACCAAAGTCACATAAACGTGCCCTTCTGTCCGGTGCTGCCAGAATGGCCCGCCGGAGCCCTCTCCCCCTACTCCCACATGGGCCGGACCTGTATAATCCGGCTTGTTTTTTCACTCTCTGGCTGGATATCAATTTCATGGGCTTTAACTGCGGCATCGTTGGCTTGCCCAACGTCGGTAAATCCACTCTGTTCAACGCACTGACCAAAGCGGGCATCGGGGCCGAAAACTTCCCTTTCTGCACCATCGAGCCCAATGCGGGCGTGGTCATGGTGCCCGACCCCCGTCAGGACAAGCTGGCCGAGATCGTCAAGCCGGAAAAGACGGTGCCCACCACCATGGAGTTTGTGGACATCGCCGGCCTGGTCGCGGGCGCCTCCAAAGGCGAGGGACTGGGGAACAAGTTTCTCGCCAATATCCGCGAGACCGATGCCATCGCCCACGTGGTGCGCTGCTTCGAGGACGAGAATGTGATCCACGTGGAGAATGTTATCGACCCGGCCGCCGACATTGACGTGATCAATACCGAACTGGCGCTGGCCGACCTGGAGAGCGTGGACAAGGCCATTCAGCGCTATGCCAAGGCCGCCAAAGGCCAGGACAAGCACGCCATGGCCATGAAGGTGCTGCTCGAGCAGATTCAGCCGCACCTGGACGAAGCCAAGCCCCTGCGCTCCTTCGGCCTGGACCCGGAGCAGACGGCACTTCTGCGCGAACTGAACCTCCTGACGCTCAAACCCACCATGTACATCGCCAACGTGGACGAAGAGGGGTTCGAGAACAATCCGCACCTGGAGAAGGTCAAGGCCATCGCTGCCGAAGAAAATGCTGTGGTGGTGCCCATCTGCAACAAGCTGGAGGCCGAAATCGCCGAACTGGACGAGGACGAGAAAACCGAGTTTCTGGCCGAGATGGGCATGGACGAGCCCGGCCTGAACCGGGTCATCCGCGCCGGCTACGAGTTGCTCGGCCTGCACACCTACTTCACCGCCGGACCCAAAGAGGTGCGCGCCTGGACCATCCCCGTCGGATCCACCGCACCGCAGGCCGCAGGCAAGATCCACACCGACTTCGAAAAAGGGTTCATCCGCGCCGAAGTGGTGGGTTACGACGACTATGTTGCCTATAAAGGTGAATTAGGCGCCAAGGACGCCGGCAAGTGGCGCCTGGAGGGGAAGGAGTATGTGGTAAAAGACGGTGACGTGGTCCACTTCCGATTTAATGTGTAATTGCCCCTTAAAGGCTTGACTTTATAGGGCCGGATAGGGAAAATACGCGACCTCAAGTGGCTAGGTAGCTCAGCTGGTTAGAGCACAGCATTCATAATGCTGGGGTCGGCGGTTCAAGTCCGCCCCTAGCTACCACTTTCGAAAAAGTCCGCAACGGCCGTTGCGGGCTTTTTTTATGCCCGTCTTTACACGGCTTTGCCTTGACTTTTACCCTCGCCGGACACATGTTTCATAGTAGGGAGTGACGAAATTCACCCCACGAGCCGCGGGGAACTGATGGCGGCTCCCCGGAGTCACTACCTGTGAACGACCCGACCCCAGTGGCGGTCGGGCCTGCGCCGACCAACAACAATCATGGAGTATCTATGAATATACATATGTCCGGTCACCACGTGGATATCACCGACGGCATTCGCGAGGCCGTAGACAGCAAATTTGCCAAAGTTCAAAGCCACTATCCCGATCTGGGAGACCTCTCCATGGCCCTGACCGTCGAGCGTCACGTCCAGGCAGTGGAGGTCACCACCCAATTCAAAGGCGCTCCTGTCGCCGTACACGCCGAAGCACAGGACCTTTACGCCGCCATTGCCGATGCAGCCAAGAAACTGGATGCGGCGCTCGCCAAGCGCAAGGGTTCGACCAAGTCACACCGCCACAGCAAACCCGAGCTGGTGGACAACCCGGACGAAGAAGCGATTCGCTAGAATTCCGGAGGACTCATAAAGAAAAAGGCGCGGCCCCCTCGGGCCGCGCCTGCACCATTATCGTGCCAAATAGGGAGAGACATTCCCTGGGAGAGTTCCGGCGCCAAACACGCCGGAGAGAAAACCTGCCCCATGGTGGGAGTCATGGATAGTCTGGAGCAGGATTTGCTCAGAACACCTTTCTCCGGCTTTAGTAGCCCGGATTCTGCTGGTACGCACCACCACTGAGGTTGATCTGCTGTTGCGGGATCGGCATGTACTCGTGCTTACCGGCCGTGAACTCCGCATCCGTCAGGTACTCTTTGCGCGTTTCTTCAACGGCCAGGTACTGATCCAGCGTCTCTTTGGCAACGCCCCAGCGAACCAGGTCAAAGAACCGGTGCCCTTCCAACCCCAACTCCAGTCGACGCTCCCAGCGCAGCGCCTGGCGAGCCTCATCCTGGTCGGCGAAGTCACTGTAGGTGCCAATATTGTAGATACTGAAGTTGTTGCCCAGACGGCCGGTGCTGCCGGCCGCACGCTGGCGGATCCGGTTAATGATCGGTAGGGCTTCATCTTCACGATTCAGCTCGATCAACGCTTCGGCTTTGAACAGCAAAACATCGGCGTACCGCATCAGGATGGTGTTCTTCGAGAACACGGTAAATGGACCATTCTGCATGCGGCACTCGCAATCCGGATGCTCCAACTCCTTCATGGACACAAAGTTACCGTAGGTGGCGGCGTTACGTGCCCAGGAATCTCCATCCTCGATGATCAGATCTTCATCGTACTTGAAAGGCTTGTCTTCCATCGCGACGGTGTGATCCAGACGGGGGTCGACCATATCCGACGACGCATCGTAGTTCGCATCGTTAAAGCTATCAAACAGCGGCAACCCATCGGCGCCGGTCTTGAAGGCGTTGACGAAGTTTTCAGTGGGCACATGGAAGCCACAGCAGCCGAAACCACCGGCCATCGGCGTATTCAGTGCCACTCCCCAGGAGCCACGGCCATCAGGAGTCCCGTCTTCGCGAGAGCGCTGAATCTCAAAAACCGATTCACGGTTGTTTTCAAACTCCCACAGGAAGTTTTCGGCAAAGTCATTGACCAATCCGTAATGACCATTTACTTCAATATCGTCTACGAGGGCGACGACCTCTTCCAGCTTATCGGTATTGACACTGGTTACCTGGTGATTTTCATCCTGCACGTAGGCCTGATACAACAGCGTCTTGGCGAGATACGCCCGGGCCGCATCGCGATCAGCCCGGCCTACCTGCGCCTGGTCCTGCGGCAGCGGCAGGTTCTCCACCCCATAGCGGAAATCCGCCGCGATCTTGTCCCACAGTTCCTGCGATGTAAGGTCGACGTTGCTGGCGTTCTCAACCTCCTCCGGCGTCATGGTTTCGTCAATCCACGGAATCTGGTCGTAATGGATTTTCAGGTCGAAATAGAACACGCCGCGGATAAACCGAAGCTCGGCCTGACGAGCGGCCTTGTTTGGGTAGACATCCTCCCCGACATCATTCATCACCTGAAGCGCCGAGTTGGCACGGGAGATACCGGTGAAATCACGCACCCACTTCTTGTTGTTCAGATCGATAAAGTCTGGCGGAAAGGACTCACCGTCAGCCACCAGAGGCTCGTACAGAGACAAGGCGTGATACGCGAAGATATCCGCCGCACCGTTACCACCCTTGTGAGCATCCCCCGCACGCAGGTTGCCGGTGGGCCACAAGTACATGGGGGCGGTATAGTGATCGTTGCCCAGGTAGGAATACGCCGAAGTCACCAACGCATCCAGGTTGTCGACGGTTTTTACCTGATCTTCACTCAGAGCCGATTTCGGCTCCACTTCCAGAGAGTCGCTGCCGCAAGCCGTAATGGCAAAGGCCACTACCGCTGACAGTGCTAACTTATAAGTCTTATTCATGATGTTAACCTCAATAAGTTCAATATTTGAATTCGTTGCGTGGTCCCGGCTCAGAAGGTGACATTCATACCTATATTGATGCTGCGGGGAATCGGGAAAGTGGCTCCCGGCGTCTCCGGATCCTGAGCCAGAGTGCCGTCCGGGGTGATGGTCAGCAGATTCTGCCCCTGAATATAGAAGCGACCTGTGCTGGCACCCATGGCACCCCAAAAACCATCCGAGGGTGAGTATCCCACTGAGAGATCACGCAACTTGAGGTAGGACGCATCTTCCCAGAAGAATGTGGAAGATCGAGCCTCATTGTTGTTGTCGACCAGCGTCAGCGCCGGCACGTTGCTGTCGGCATTTTCCGGACTCCAGCCCCCCAGAACACGATCGCCATAGTTGGAGCCGGCGTTGAGAGAGGTGAAATCGGTAAAGAAGCGCCAATGGTTGCGAATCTGCCCCCCGTGGACACCTTGCCAGAACATATTGAAATCCCAGTTTTCGTATCCGAGCTTGAAGTTCACGCCATAGAGCAGATCCGGATCGGAGGTGGTGAAGAAAGTCTGATCCGCTTCGGTGATTTGGCCATCGCCATCCAGATCGGTATAGCGAATTCGGCCAGGCGCGGCGCCGCTCTGTTCGGCATGAGCGTCAACTTCGTCCTGGCTCTGGAAAAGACCGTCATCGACATAGCCGTATACGGCATTGATGGACTGACCCAGAATGGTTTTTTCACGCCCGTCACCCGGAAAGGAGTTGACGACATCCTCAGGAAGCGAGATCACCTCGTTTTCCGCCGAGGAGACGTTACCGCTGATTTCGTAGTGAAACACGCCGAAACGGTCGATTTCGAAGTCATTGGCGTAGTTCAACACCAGCTCGAAACCGGAGTTTTCAATGGTACCGCCGTTGACGATACGGGATGCCCCTTCACCCTCCGTTGCCAGGGGCTGGGTGCGCGTCAGGATGTCTTCTGTGGTTTTTTCAAACCAGTCCAGTGAGCCCCAGAAGCTGCCATCGAACATTTCAAAGTCGATACCCACGTTGGTCTGAGTCGACGTCTCCCACTTGAGATCCGGGTTACCGATCTGAACCCGGGCAAAGCCGGAGGGCAGGTTCCCGGTATCCGCACCACTCAGGTCGTAAGCCGTACCTTCATCTTGCTGGGTGGTAAACAGCGATGTCGTAGCGTAACGACTCTCGTAAATGGTAGAGGTCGCCCGGGTATCAATCTCCTGGTTACCGTTTTCACCCCAGCTGGCACGCAGCTTCAACTCATCAATGAAATCCACATCAAAGAAGGCTTCATCAGAAACAAACCAGCCCGCCGAAACGGCCGGGAAGGTACCGTAGCGGTTGTTTTCACCAAAACGGGACGACCCATCGCGTCGTACCGTAACAGACGCCAGGTAGCGCCCCTCAAAATCATAGTCGGCCTGGGTGAAGTAGGATTGCATGTTCCAGGCATCGCCCGAGCCGTTCACTTCCGTTCCGGATGTGCCCTGAGACAGGAAGGCAAAATCGCGATCGTCAGACGCGTACCCTTGATTGCTACCGGAGAAGCCTTCGGTTTCGAAATCAACCGTTTCCGTACCCACCAGAACTTTCAGGAAATGACCGCCGTCAAAGTCCCAGCTCTGCTCGGCGGTGTTGGTCCACACCAGTGTTTCGTTCCAGTTATGCATGGTACTCAACTGGTCTTCAAAGTTGAGATTACCCGCCTGAAAGGCGCGCGTGTAGTCACGATAATAGAATTGCCCGTAATCTACCCCCACGTTGGAGCGCAGGATAAGATCATCCAGTGGACGGTATTCAACGTAGGCGTTACCGACCACCCGATTGTAGGTATTTTCATTGTCCTTGTTCATTTCAATCAGGCGCACCGGATTGTCCCGGTCGGTGATACCCGCGGCCGGACCACCCCACCCCATACCGTCCTCTGTGCGAATGGGCACAATGGACTGCTGCTCGATGGCCAGATTGAGAGCCCCTTCGGCCAGGTCGTTAACCTTGTTGGACACCTGATTGGTAAAGGTGAAGTTCTCGCCGATAGTCAGATCGCCTTCAAGAAAATCCAGGCTGGAGTTCACCCGGAAGGCCAAGCGTTCAAACTCGGATTCATCCACAACACCCTGGGCATTGTAGTAACCAAAGGAGGCATACACATTGGAGCGGTCAGAGGAATTTCCCATGGATACGTGCAGATCGCTCACCTTCGCGGTTCGGGTTACCTCGTCGAACCAATTGGTGTTCGCCGGCCGCATCGTCTGCGCCGAGTCCAGATACTCCGGCAGCCGGATTTCACTCAGCTCGGGATCACCAAAATCCCCGTTCCAGTCGTATGCATACAGAGGGCTGGCGTTGTTGGGATCTCTACCATCATTGACGGCCGCCTGAAATACAGCACGGGCCCGCTGTTGTGTGGTCAAGGGGTCTAGGTCGTAAGAGTAATCCTGATACGACTGATTGAGCTTCACCTGAACGCCCTCTGCGTCCGAACCTTTCTTGGTGGTTATCACGATGACGCCGTTGGCGGCCCGGGCACCGTAGACACTGCCGGTCGCCGCATCACGCAACACCTGAATGGAAGCAATATCATTGGGGTTCAGTTCGTGCATGCCTTTTGTGGTTGGCACGCCGTCAATTACATATAGCGGATCATTAAAGCCCAGCCCGCCGATGCCCTGCCCCCGAATGCGCACGCGCGAGGTTGGGTTGGGGTTGCCGTTTGAGCTGATCTGGACACCTGGCAAGCGCCCCTGCAGGTTCTGCATGATGTTGCCGGAGGGCAGATCCTGGACGTCGTCCAGGTCTACCGCGTTCACGGCACCAAGCAGCTTCTTTTCCTCAGTCGTGCTATAGCCGACAACCACGACCTCTTCAATTGCCTGCATGGAAGAGTCGTCGTCGGGCTGAGCGTAGGCCAGCCCCGGGGTTATGGCACACGCCAGTGCGCTCAATGTAAATAGTGACTTGTTCATAGAGTGAATCCTCTTATTTATTGTAGAAGCCTGGTCTTGGTAATGGGGCTGATGGCAAACGATTGCGGATCGCTCAACTCAAATGGCTGAGGCGGCTGTGGCATAAATCTGGAGGCCAGCCTCGCACCGCCCCAGAGCGGCCCGGCTGCCCATCTAATGTCATTGTCGACAGTCATTGCTTTTCCTCGCTGCTCTCTCCACCTGATCCCTTTGCTAAATAGCTCAGGGTTATCGGAGGATTGTTCGTTATATTTTCAGCTTATCAAACCGGAAAAACCTCGCTTTTCTGGCCTGGACTTTCTAAATTACAGAATGATTTACACTATTTCAACTATTTTATTAACCTTGTGTTAATTATCTTTTCTAGACGACACACTCGTTTAGCGGCCTAAAATAGTATAATTGGCAATTAAATCAACATTGACAGTTATATTTAACCGTGATTTACTTAATCGGAATGGCCACTGCCAAACTCAGCAAACCTAATAAGAGCGAGAATCAACGTGAAGTCACTACCCTGTCTGTTTGGAGGCATAGAAGCCGGCGGCACCAAATTCAACTGTGTTCTGGGCCGGTCTCCAGCAGAAATCCTGGAGCGCGCCAGCTTTCCAACGACCCACCCCGAGGAAACCCTCGGAGCCGCCATCCGCTTTTTTGAGCAAGCCCAGGCCCGGCACGGAGCCATTGCCTCCCTCGGCGTGGCCTGCTTTGGCCCGGTGGACCTGACCCTGGACTCGCCTACCTACGGCTTCATTACCGATACCCCCAAGCCCCATTGGTCGAATACCGATGTGGTGGGCACCCTGTCCGGGGCGCTCGGGGTGCGCGTCGCTTTTGACACTGACGTCAATGGGTCAGCACTCGGGGAAGGCAGTCTCGGCGCGGCACAAGGGCTGGATGACTATGTGTATGTCACCATCGGTACCGGCGTGGGCGCCGGCATTGTCGTCAACGGGCAGCCGGTCAAGGGCGCCATGCATCCTGAGGTGGGTCATATGCTCCTGCCCCACGACCGGCAGCGTGACCCCTTCCCCGGTGCCTGCCCCTTTCATGGCGATTGCCTGGAGGGCCTGGCGGCCGGTCCGGCCATTGAAAAGCGCTGGGGACGGAAGGCCGACACCCTGCCCGAGGAGCATGAGGCCTGGGACATTCAGGCCGACTACCTGGCGGCGCTGTGCTGGAACCTGACTGTAAGCTACTCGCCCCAGCGCATCATCCTGGGCGGAGGTGTGATGAAGCAGGACCACCTCTTCCCACGTATTCGCGAGCGCTTCCGACAGCACATCAACGGCTACCCCTGCGGGGAGGCTGCGGAGTGCCCGCAGGACTATATTGTGGGGCCCATGCTCGGCGGCCACGCGGGAGAGGCTGGCGCGTTGCTGATGGCAGAGGCGATTGCATAGCCAGGGAGATCCACATTGGCAGGATAGCGAGCCAAATCGCTCATTGAGTCTTACACTTAACTGAAAAGCCATCTCCATGGCCTCAAACGATCACAAACAATAATGGAAACAATCCAAGCGAGGTAGTAACCATGAACCATTCACCGGGGGCCGCACCGCCCCGTTCTCACCGAGTTGTTATTTTCAGCACCATCGTGGCCGCCCTGGGTGGCCTGCTGTTCGGGTTCGATACCGCCGTCATTTCCGGCACCACCGTCGCTCTGGAGCGGGAGTTCGAGCTCACCAGCAACGGGCTCGGCTTTACCGTTGCCATCGCCCTGATTGGCACCGTGATCGGCGCTCTGTCGGTCGGTAAGCCAGCCGACTGGCTGGGACGAAAACGCTCCCTGATGGTCATTGCCGTCATGTATTTTGTTTCCGCGCTCGGGAGCGCACTGGCCACGCTCTGGGGCGAATTTCTGGTCTACCGGCTCATCGGCGGCCTTGCCGTCGGCGCTGCCTCGGTGGTGGCTCCCATGTACATTGCGGAGATTTCCCCGGCGGCCATGCGTGGCCGACTGGTGGCCATCAACCAGCTGAACGTGGTGGGCGGCATCCTGCTGGCGTTTTTCTCCAACTACGTTATCGGCCTATCCATCGATTCAGCCGCCGCCTGGCGCTGGATGCTGGGCATTGAAATGGTGCCGGCGGCCCTGTTTTTCGTTCTGCTGTTCCTGATTCCGTTCAGCCCCCGCTGGCTGGTCAAGAAAGGACGGACAAATGAAGCCCGTGATGTGCTGATCAAAATGGGAGAACCCGATGTCGATCAGGAGCTGGCGGACATTGAGCGCTCACTGATTGATGACGACAATGGCGCCTCCGACCGACTGTTTCAGCGCAAATACATGTTTCCGATCTTCTGCGCCTGGGCCATTGCCATGTTCAATCAGCTCTCCGGCATCAACGCCCTGATGTACTACGCGCCGCGCATTTTCGAGAGCGCCGGCTTCAGTACCGAAGCGTCTTTGCTGCAGGCGGTCCTGGTGGGCGGCACCAACTTTCTGTTCACCGTCATCGCCCTGTTTTTCATTGACAAGCTGGGCCGCCGGCCACTGTTGTTCATCGGCTCCATCGGTACCGCCGCCTCCCTTTTTCTGGTCAGCTTTCAATTCATGGCCGATGACATCTCCGGCAACCTGGTGCTCTTCGGCCTTCTGGGCTTTATCGCGGCCTTCGCCATATCCCAGGGCGCTGTGATCTGGGTGTTCATTTCCGAAATCTTCCCCAATCGCGTGCGCGCCAAGGGCCAGGCGTTTGGCAGCTTTACCCACTGGTTCATGGCCGCCGCCGTCTCCTGGCTGTTTCCGGTATTTGCGGAGATCAGCGGTGGCGCGGTGTTCATCTTCTTTGGGTTGATGATGGTGCTTCAGCTGATTTTCGTCTGGAAAATCATGCCGGAAACCAAGGGAACGTCTCTGGAGAGCCTGGAATACACACTGCACGTGCACGACGACGAATTACCGACCAAAAACAATGCCGCATCCTAACGAGGTGAACCATGAATAAAACATTTTCCCTGTCATTGACATCGGCGCTGGCCTTGGCCGTCGCCGGCTGCAATGGCAACAAGCCCGACTCGTCAGAGTCAGTTTCCCAAGCGCAGCCCGGCCAGACTCCGTCATACCAGGAACTGTATCGGCCCCAGTTTCACTTTACGCCCGAAAAGAACTGGATGAACGACCCCAACGGTCTGGTGTACCACGACGGTGAGTATCACATGTTCTACCAGTACAACCCTCACGGCGACAAATGGGGGCACATGAGCTGGGGTCACGCGATCAGCAAAGACCTGGTGCATTGGGAAGAGCAGAAAGTGGCCATTCCCGAAGACGAGGAGTATATGATTTTCTCGGGCAGCGCCGTGGTGGATCACCAGAACACCTCCGGCTTTGGCACCGAGGACAATCCACCCATGGTGGCCATTTACACCGGCCATAAACAGGAACCGGAGAAAGGGCAGAACCAGCAGCTGGCCTACAGCCTGGACAACGGCCGTAGCTGGACCAAGTATGAGGGCAACCCGGTGCTGGATGAGGGGATGGAGAACTTCCGTGACCCGAAAGTCATCTGGCATGAGGAGAGCGAGCAGTGGATCATGGTGGTGGCACTGTCCAATGACTACAAAATTGCTTTTTACAGCTCGCCCAATCTGAAGGACTGGACTTTTCTGAGTCATTTCGAATCCCCGGGATCAGAGCTGGGCATCTGGGAGTGCCCCGACCTGTTTGCCCTGCCCATCGACGGCGAAGACGGCAACCGCAAATGGGTGCTGGAGGTGGACCTGGGCGCAGGTGAAGAAGGCTCCGTGGCCGGCGGTTCCGGTGGCCTCTACTTTGTGGGCGAGTTTGACGGAAAGCAGTTCATTCCCGATGAAGACGCCATGCCCGAGAGTGAATCCGGTCCGCATCAGTGGGTGGATTACGGCAAAGACTTTTACGCCGCCGTCTCCTGGTCCGATGTTCCCGAAGAAGACGGCCGCCGCATCTGGGTGGGCTGGATGAACAACTGGCAGTATGCTCAGGAGCTGCCTACCTCACCCTGGCGCAGCTCCCAGAGCATTCCCCGCACTCTGGAGCTGTCGAGCCACGAAGGCGGCTTGAAGATGGTCCAGGAGCCAGTAGAAGAACTGCAGACTCTGCGCGGCGACCAGCAATCGTTGAGCGACCTGACCGTTTCCAATGAGACCCGCTCACTGGAAGACTGGAACATTCAGGGCAAGAGCCTGGAGATGAAAGTGACGTTCACCCCGGGTGATGCAGAAGCAGTCGGCCTGAACCTGCGCACAGGAAACGGTGAGAAGACCGTCCTGCGTTATGACGTCAGCGATGAAACCCTGGCCCTGGATCGTGCCCAATCCGGACAGGTGGACTTCCATGAAGACTTCCCGGGCGTACATGTCGCGCCATTGCCGCTGGACAACGGCCAGGTGGAGCTGCACATATTTATCGACTGGTCGTCCGTGGAAGTATTCGCACACGATGGCATAGTTGCCATCAGCGACAAGATCTTCCCGCAGCCGGACAGCGAAGGCGTAGAAGTGTTTGTTGAGGGGGGCAGCGCCACCTTCGATCGCATTGAGGCCTGGCCGCTGAAGTCTATCTGGTAAGCCAGACGTTTTCGGGCCCGCACAAAAAAGCCCCGGCAATCGCCGGGGCTTTTTTGTGCGATCAACTTTGTACGATCAACACGATTTATATCATGCGCCGTTCCGGCACGCTGCCTTTCAGCAATACGGTTTTGTCCGCTCCGAACGAAGAGTAGAACGGCAGAATACCACCGCCCACCGCAATCGCCTCCGGGCCCAGTTGCCCCGGAATGATCGCCGGCACAAAGATATCCTTGGCGGCCATGGCGGTCAAGCGGCGCTCCACCATCGCCACCAGCTCTTCAATGATAAAACGCGGCAGGTTGGCATCAATCACGATGGCCTTCAGGTCCAGAATACTGATGGCAGACATGAAGGCGTATACCAGCGCGTCCGCGCAGTCATCCATCCATTCCTGCACAAAAATTCGTGCCTTATCAATATGCTCGGGCAACTCGCCGATGTGGCTGATGGGGATGCCCTTGTCATTGAGGTAGCGCCGCAGGGTCAGCAGGGAGGCGCGCTGGGTCAGCAGGTCAAACCCGCCTTTGGACGGTTGCGTTCCGAACAGTTCCGAGTGCGGCACCGGCATGGACGCAAGCTCGGCGGTATTGCCGTGAACGCCCGGCTCCAGGTTGCTGTGCAACACCAGACCGCCCCCGATAAAAGCGCCAATATTCACATACAGAAAATCGGAGATGTCGCGCCCCACCCCCAGCTGCAACTCGGCGATTGCCGCGGCCGCACCATCGTTCTCGAAAAAGATGGGGAGATCCGTGCACTTGGCAATTTCTTCGCTGAGGTTGATATCCCGCCAGCGGGCGGACAGATCGCTCGCCATTTCCAGGTCGTTGGGCCAGGCGCCCAGGAACCAGGGCATGGCCACCCCCACACCCCGCAGCTTTTTCTGCGCGGACCGGTCCAGGGTGGCGCAAAGCTGGGGTAACAGCTCGCCGATCTGTTCCAGAATATAGTCGGGGTCGGGTTGATCGAACTCGCGCTTGAAGTTGGTCAGCATCCTGCCGGTAAAATCGAGTAACAGCAGCTCCAGGTCCCGCCGACCGATTTTGATCCCGACCGAATAGGCTCCGGCCGCATTCAGGGTATAGAGGGTAGAGGGCTGACCCAGCCCACCCAACCGACGGCCTTCGCGCACGACCAGCTCGGCCTGTTCCAGATCATCCACAATGCGCGTGACCGCCTGGGGCGTGAGATTGGTGGCGCGTGCCAGGTCGGATTTGGAGGCGGTCCGGAATTTGCGCAGGTAGGTGAGCATGACCCGCTCGTTGTAACGACGCAGTCCACTGGAGTTGCTGCCCTGACTCATTGGAATATCCCCGGGGTAATCGCTGACCGAAATCGGGCGGCCCCTCGGAATGTCTTTATGTCCGGGCCGCCCACATAGATAAACCAAGTTTACCAAGGTAACGACCCTGATGACCAGAGCCGCACCAGTTCTGGGCTGCTAAATATCCAGCAAAGTCACTAATTCCGGCCAATTGCGCTCCCCGGGCTACTCAACCCACACGGGGTAGTAATCATACTCACAGTAATTGGAGTCCAGATCACACACCTCCAGGAAGGTGTAGAGCTTTTGCGGTAGGGTGTGAATCTGCAGACTGATGTCCGTTACCTGCTCATCCAGACCACAGGCCATGGTCAGATCCGGGTAGTACTGACACAACCGGATCGCCTCCTGGTCGCAGGAAAGCCCTTCCCCACAGATTTCGGTGTAGATTTCCTGGCTGTCTTGAATGGAGGCCCGGTCGTTCACTCGGACACTGATCTGGTAGTCCTCCAGACTGTTCACCCGCCAATCCACCTCGAACAGCCCCGCGTCGTAGTAGGGGTCAAACGTCAGTGGTTCGCCCGGGTCCAGTGCCGTATCAACACCGTAGGTGTCAATGATATGAAACGCTTTCAGGGCGGGCACAAAGTCGCGCCCCGTATCGCGCTCCTCGGCATGGTGGACGTACACCCGGCTCTCGTCACAACCGATCAAGACCAGAGCCAGCAGGGGCAGAGCTAGTTTGAGTAAATGGTTCATGGGCATCACCTCACTTGTCCAGGTGCTTTCAGACTAGCGCGCTCCATCTGAATCGAACCTGAACGAATGCCCCCTGTTTAACCCAAGGCTTACATCAACCCCATCGCGCCCTCGGTCAGCAGTTTGACCCCGGCCACAAACAGGAGGCCGTAACAACTCCAGTAAAACCATTTGTCCGATACCCGGCGGTGAAGGTACACCCCCAGAAACACCCCCAGAGGGGCGAAGGGCAACAGAATCAGGGCTGTGGTGAGATTGCCGATATTCAACTGGCCAAACCAGGCGTAGGGCAACAACTTGGTATAGTTCACCACGCTGAAAAACAGCACCGTGGTCCCCACAAAGGCGCTTTTGGGCAGATGCTGAGGCAGAAGGTAAATGGCAATCGGCGGGCCACCGGCATGGGCGATATAGCTGACGTAGCCCGACACCCCACTCCAGAAGCCGCCGCGCCAGTGACTGCGGCCCTGGGGTTTGAGCCGTTGCAGCAGGTATTTGCCCCAGAGATAGTGGCCCACGAAGTAGAGAGCCATGAGCCCGATCATCAGGCGCATCATGTCGGCGCTCATGTACTGAAAGGTGAGCGCCCCGCCCACCAGCCCCAGCATGGCCCAGGGCAGCATGATCCGGAGGTTGGCTTTGTCCCAGTGCCCGCGAAAGCTCCAGAGGCTGACCAGATCCATGGTACAGAGAATCGGCAAGAGGATACCGGCGGCCACGCGCGGGTCGACCATCAACGCCAGCGCCGGCACGGCCAGCGTTCCCAGCCCCCCGCCAAATCCACCCTTGGAAAGGCCCACCAGTAATACCACCGGAATGGCCAGCAGGTAGAACGCCCAGCCTTCAATCATCGTGCCGCCTCGTCGGAATCCATCAAAAGGCGGCTATTGTAGCAGCGCTAGTTCTTTTTGCCGGGCTTGTCTGACTTTCCGGACGAATCGGTCTTGTCCTTGTGCGCCCCCGGCCCCTCCCGGTCCAGCCGATCGAGTTCTTTCTGGTAAGCTTCCAGCTCCTCCCAGTCAAACGGGGTTCCGACATTCATATGCTCGGGGTGTTTGGCCCGCTCCTTCGCCTGAGCCTCCAGAGAGTGGTCCTCTTCGCTTGGCTGATCGTCTTTGGCGCGGTCTTTCTGCTGTTGCTCGTAGCGCTTGAGAAATTCCGATGCTTTCATCGCTCGTCACCTCGCTGATCCCATATCAAATTCAACTCCTAATCCGGTATCATTGGGCTTAAAGTCAGAGGAGTCAACGTCTATGCAACTGTTTGGCAGCTTCACATCACCCTTTGTTCGCCACTGCCGTATTGTCCTGCTGGAAACCGGCACCGCCTGTGAATTTGTCGAGAGCGATGCGCAAACCAGCGCCCGGCAGTCTCCGGCCCAGAAACTCCCCTTCCTGAAGGACGGCGAGTTGCTGCTGACCGATTCCACTTCGATCATCCGGCACCTCCGGGAGCATGCCGTGCAGGGTTTCTTCCCCGATATCGAGGACTACGACCGGTTCTGCCTGGCGAACACCCTGCTGGATGCGGCCGTCAACCTGTTCATGCTGGAGAAAGACGGCATCACCCCGGAGCAGAGCCCCTACCTGCAGCGCCAGCGCAACCGGATCGACACCTGTCTGGAAGCGCTGGCGCAATGCCCGCTCTCGGACCACCCGCCCTACAACGACTTCGAGCTTCGCCTGGGGTGCGTACTGGCCTGGTCGCGTTTCCGTCAGCGCTTTGAGTTCAGCCAGCACCCGGCGCTGACCCGGTTCCTCGAACAGATGGACCAATACGATCACTTCAAACACACGGCTCCGCCCAGCAGTTGATCCAGATGGCCACTCCGGTGGTAGAATCTGACGCCACCGACGTTCACGTTGGCCCTACCATCGATCGGGACGCATTATCACCATGAGCCAGAACCGCCAGGATCCACCCCCGGGCCGGGCCAAAGCCCCGACCCTGATCGACGTCGCCAAAGTGGCGGGGGTATCCCCCATTACCGTCTCGCGCGCCCTCAACCAGCCGGAGATGGTGTCCGACAAGGCTCGGGCGAAGGTCACGGCGGCTGTGGAAAAAACCGGCTACCTGCCCAATATGCTGGCGGGCAGCCTGGCCACCCAAACCAGCCGGCTGGTGGCCCTGATCGTCCCCACCGTGGCCAACCCCATTTTTGCCGAAACCGTGCGCGCCATCACCGAGACCCTGGAGCGCGCAGGCTATCAGACGCTACTGGGGATCTCCGGCTACTCCGACCAGCAGGAGCAGGACCTGCTGGAAGCGATTCTGTGCCGGCGGCCCGACGGTATCATTCTTACGGGACTGCAGCACTCGGAGATCAGCCGCACCCGCCTGAAAGCGGCCGCCACGCCCATTGTCGAGACCTGGGATCTGGGCGAGGATCCCCTGGACGCCCTGGTCGGGTTCTCCCACTACGATGTCGGGCGGGCCGTGGGCCGCTATCTGCTGGAGAAGGGACGCCGGCGCTTTGCCGCCGTATCCGCCGACGACCGGCGGGCCGACAGCCGTCTGGCCGGATTTACCGACGCGCTCTCAGAGGCGGGCGCCACCCCTGTGGCCACCCGCCGCCTGGCCACCCCCGCCAAATTCAGCCGGGGTCGACAGGCGTTTGCCGAGTTGCTCGACGAGGGGATCGAATGCGACGCGGTCTATTGCAGCTCGGACACCCTGGCCCACGGGGTCATGACCGAGGCCCGCTACCGGGGGATCGATATCCCCCATCGCCTGGCCGTCATCGGCTTCGGCGACCTGGACTTTGCCGCCCACACTCTGCCCACCCTGACCTCCGTCCAGATCAATGGCGCCGAGATCGGCTTACGGGCGGCCCGGCACCTGATCGCCGCCATGTCCGGGACCTCCACCTCCCCGGATCCGGTCCGGATTGACCTGGGTTTCAGCATTATCGAACGCGACAGCGCCTGAACCGACGATTGCATGCGTCTGGCCCAGGATGCTTGCAATTCACTAATGATTGCGCAATCATGTGGCGCATTGGTCGATCAGAACCATCGATAAATAACAAAGCCACAAGCGTGAGAGCAACCCATGAGTCAACCCAAACGCACCCCGGAAGAGCTGCGCAGCCACCGCTGGTACGGTGTCAAAGATCTGCGCTCCTTCGGCCACCGTTCGCGTACCGCCCAGATGGGGTTCACCCGCGAGGATTACGCCGGCAAGCCGGTGATTGCCATCGTCAACACCTGGAGCGACATCAACCCCTGCCACACCCACTTCAAGCAGCGGGTGGAAGAGGTCAAGCGCGGGGTCTGGCAGGCCGGGGGCTTCCCGGTGGAACTACCCGCCTCCACCCTGTCCGAGCCCTTCCAGAAACCCACGGCCATGCTCTATCGCAATATGCTGGCAATGGAAACCGAAGAGCTGCTGCGCGCCTACCCGGCCGACGGCGTGGTGCTGATGGGCGGCTGCGACAAAACCACCCCGGCGCTGATCATGGGCGCCATCTCCGCCAACCTGCCCGCCATTTTTGTGCCCGCCGGACCCATGTTGCGCGGTAGCTGGCAGGGCAAGACCCTGGGCAGCGGCTCGGACACCTGGAAGTACTGGGCCGAGCTGCGCGCCGGCAACATTACCGAGGAAGACTGGCAGGGCGTGGAGAGCGGCATTGCCCGCTCCGCCGGCCACTGCATGACCATGGGCACCGCCTCCACCATGACCAGCGTGGCGGAAACCCTGGGCCTGTGCCTGACCGGTGCTGCCTCCATTCCAGCGCCGGATTCGCGCCACTCCCAGATGGCCTGCAGCACCGGACGACGCATTGTGGACATGGTCTGGGAGGATCTGACCCCGAAGGACATTCTCACCGAAACCGCCTTCGACAACGCCATCAAGGTAGCCCTGGCCCTGTCCGGCTCCACCAACTCGATCGTGCACATCATCGCCATGGCCCGCCGCGCCGGTTTCCCCCTGACCCTGGACCGGTTTGACGAGTTGGCCCGGCACACCCCGGTGATCGCCAACCTGCGCCCCGCCGGCGCCTACCTGATGGAGGATTTCTATTACGCCGGTGGCCTGCCGGCACTGCAGGAGGTCATGAAATCCCTGCTGGATCTGGATCAGCGCACCGTGACCGGCCAGACTCTGGGTGAAAACATTGCCGGCGCCCGGGTGTTCAACGACGACGTCATCCGCTCCCTCGACAACGCCCTGTCCGAGCGGGATGGCATTGCCGTGCTGCGCGGCAATCTCGCGCCCGACGGCGCGGTGATCAAGCCACCGGCGGCCGAGCCGCACCTGCTGGTGCACACTGGCCCGGCGGTGGTGTTTGAAAACCACCAGGAGATGAGTGAGCGCATCGACGACCCGGCGCTGGAGATCGACGAGCACTCCATCATCGTGCTCAAAAGCGCCGGCCCCCAGGGCGCCCCGGGCATGCCCGAGTGGGGCCAGTTGCCCATTCCGAAAAAGCTGCTGGAAAAAGGCGTGCGCGACATGTTGCGCATTTCCGATGCACGCATGAGCGGCACCAGTTACGGTGCCTGCGTCTTGCACGTGGCCCCCGAGTCCCATGTGGGCGGCCCCCTGGCCTTTGTACAGACCGGTGATCTGATCGAGCTGAACGTGCCCGAGCGCAAACTCAATGTGCTGATCGACGAGGACGAAATGGCCCGTCGACGCGCCAGCTGGAAAGCACCGGAGCCCAAATTCAGCCGCGGCTGGGGCGCGCTCTACCAGTCCCACGTCAGCCAGGCCAACGAGGGCTGCGACTTCGACTTCCTGGAAACCATTCCGGTGACCGACATCACCGACCAGGAACCCGATATTCACTGACGCCGCGAGGCCAGCCGAACCGCGACCGGACACCCGGCCACGCGCGACACAAAAAACACGAGAGAAGCATTATGTACGAAGCCATTCGCACCGCCCTGAACGGCATCTCCGGGGTCCATATCACCCCCTATGACACCACCGGCGAGGTGGACCGCCCACTGCTGCACAAAGTGGTCGATCGCATTGCCAGCGCCGGCATTCACAACATCGTCACCGGAGGCAACACAGGCGAGTTTTACGCTCAGGATCTGGAGGAAGTCGTGCTCGGCTACCAGGTTGCGGTCGAGGCCAACGCCGGGCGCGCCAAAGTGACCGCCGGCGTCGGCCGCAGCGGTCGGGAGGCCATCCGCCTGGCAAAAGCCGCGCAAGAGGCCGGTGCCGATGCCCTGATGATCCACCAGCCACCGGACCCTTTCTGCTCGCCCCGACTGGTGATCGACTATATTCAACAGATCGCGGACAGTACCGACCTGCCCATCATCGCCTATGCCCGCAGCCCGGGCCTGGAACCGGCCCATTTTGCCAGGCTGGCGGAAATCGAGCAGGTGGTTGCGGTCAAATACGCGGTACCCGACCCGGTTCGGCTGAGCGAGTGCATTCGCGCCACCCGGGGCACGCCGCTGCAGTGGTTGTGCGGTCTGGCAGAAAGCTGGGCGCTACCCTTCTACGCCTGCGGCGCCCGGGGTTTCACTTCGGGGCTGGTGAATGTGAATCCCGAGTTGTCATTGGCGATTCACGCGGCGCTGGAGCGCGAGGCGATGGGCGAGGCCCGCAAGCTGATGGAGGGCATTACGGAGTTTGAGAAGATGCGCACCTTTGAATCCAATGGCGCGAACGTAACAGTGGTGAAAGAGGCGATGCAGATTCAGGGTTGGCCCGTGGGGCCGACACGCGCGCCCGGCGTGACTGAGTTGAGTGATTCACAACGCAGTGCATTGAGGGAGATATTGAAGGGTTGGTGAAGTTGCGGCAGTATTTGGATTGGTACTTCGAACAGAACGCATCGGGAAATAGCCCCAGGGTTGCGGCGGATGCGCTTACAGCTTATCCGCCCTACAGGTAGCACAGCAGTATCTGTAGGGCGGATAAGCCTAAGGCGCATCCGCCGCCTCATAAGTTGTGGTAAAAAAGGTGCCAGCTCCCGAAACGATACGATGCTGCCGCAGCAGTCTATCCGAAGTACCAAACCAAAAAACGAAACATAAAACACATAACAACCAAACAGGTGAGAGACTATGCGACGGTTTATCGACCGCTGCTTGATGATATTGGTCCTGGTGATGATCGCGGGGCCACTGCAGGCAGCCGACCCCTACCCGGCCGAGCTGGTGAAAATCTATGTACCGTCCTCCCCGGGCGGATCCACCGATGCCATTGCCCGGGTGTTTGCCAAACACTTCGAACAACAGACCGGCCGCTCCGTGGCCATCGTCAACCAGACCGGGGGCGGGGGTGTCATTGCCGCCCACTCCGTGGCGCGGTCCAAGCCCAACGGCGGCACCCTGCTGCTCTACCACACCGCCCTGCACGTCTCCCATGCGCTCGGGCGTTCACCCTATCAGTACAAAGACTTTACTCCATTGGCCACGCTCAGCATGGTCAACGACGTCTACGCCGTGCGGGCTGATGCGCCCTATAAAACCCTGAAAGAAGTGCTCGACTATACTCGCGAGCACGAAGGCAAGATTACCGTGGGCTCCCAGTTTGGTGCCACCACCCAGATCAAGGGCCAGGCGCTGACCCAGTTGTATCCCGAAGGCTTTCGGGTGGTGGACTCGGGCAGTGAATCCAAACGGATTACCGCCCTGCTGGGTGAAAAGGTGGACCTGATCAGCATGAGCGTCGCCAGTGCACTGCAGTTCGAGCGCAATGGCGATGTGCGCATTCTCGGGGTCATGAACAACACCCCGGACCCTTTCGCACCGGATTGGCCCACTGCCCCCAGCCAGGGAGTGCCCGCGCATCTGCCCCAGGTGTTTGCCGTCTACGGACCGGCGGATTTGCCCGCCGAAGTCATCGAACAGTTTGACGCGGTGATGGCGAAAATTCATCAGGACCCGACCTATCAGAAGGCGATCAAAAACGTACGCCAGAGTCCCGAATACCGGAATCACAAAGAGGCAGCCAGCTTTCTGGCTGACGAATACCGGTTCATCGAAAAAGTGGTGAACCCATGAGCCGGCCCTTCACTGAACGACTGAGCGCGGTGCCCACCGACCGCTGGTTTGGTCTTGCGACCATTGGCTGCTCCGGCCTGCTGTACAGCATCTACTGGCAGGACACCCTGAAGCCCACCCTGGGTGACCCGGGCCCCATGTTGTTGCCCGGTCTGATTGCGGTGCTTCTGACGTTGATGGGGTTGATTCTGCTGATCAAGCCTTCCGAGGATACCGGCCCGGAAGAGGAGGCGGACACCTCGGGAGAATTACGCCCCTGGCGCGGCGCTTTCTCTGTTGTGGCCGTTCTGGCTTACGCCTGGGTTCTGCCCAATCTCGGCTACGCCGTCAGTACCGCCGTGTTCTTTGCCCTGAGCACCTGGCTGCTCGGTCGGTTGACGTGGAAGGCCGGTGTGCAGTGTTGTGTCATCGCGGTGCTGGTCGCCCTCGCCACTCAGTATCTGCTGGCCTCGGTGCTCAATGTCAGCCTGCCCGAGGGCGAATGGCTCTACGCTTTGAAGGGAGTGTTTTATGATTGAGCTGTTCGCTGCCGGCGTCTGGGAGCTGTTACAACCCCAGGTGCTGATCGTTCTGTTTCTGGCCTGCATTGTCGGGCTGGTGATCGGTGCCCTGCCCGGGCTCAATGCCACCATGGCGGTGGCGATCATTCTGCCGCTGACCTTCAGCTTCAATGCCCATCTCGGGATGGCCACCCTGGTCGCGGTGTACATCGGCGGTATTTGTGGCGGACTGGTATCAGCCATCCTGCTGCGGATTCCGGGCACGCCTTCATCAGTGGCCACTACCTTTGACGGCTATCCGCTCGCCCAACAGGGGCAAGCGGTCAAAGCTCTCGGAACGGCGATGCTCGCCTCTTACGCCGGGGGGATGCTCAGTCTGCTCGTGCTGGTGATGTTTGCGCCTCTGGTGGCTCGCCTGGCGATCAATTTCGGCCCCGCCGAATATTTTGCATTGTCGGTCATGGCGTTGACCATGGTGGCCGCCCTGGCGGGCAAGAGTCTGGTCAAGGGCGCGATTACCGCGCTGTTGGGCATGGCCTTCAGTATGGTGGGTATGGCGCCCATCGATGGCACACCGCGCTTTACCTTTGGAGAAATCAATCTCTGGGCCGGCATCGGTCTGGTGCCGTTCATGATCGGCCTGTTTGCCATCTCCCAGGTACTGCGCGAACTGTTTCGGGAAACGCCGCGCCCCAAAGTGGACATGTCCATCAAAGGCGTGGGCGTGACCCTCGCAGAAATCAGACGCAATATCGTCAATGTGTTTCGCTCCTCCGGCATTGGTGTGGGCATCGGTGTGCTGCCGGGAATCGGCGGCGCCGCCTCGAACATGATCGCCTACGCCACGGCCCGCCAGAGCTCAAAGAATCCGGACAGTTTTGGCAAGGGCAATGTCGATGGCGTATGGGCCTCCGAGTCGGCGGGCAATGCCAGCATTGGCGGCGCCCTGCTTCCACTGATCACATTGGGGATTCCCGGCGACGGGGTTACCGCCATCATCATCGGCGGCTTCATGATTCACGGATTGCAGCCGGGGCCACTGTTGTTTACCGACAATCCCGATATCGTCGGCATCATCTACGCCGCTTTCTTTATCGCCTGCACGATTACGCTGCTGTTCCAACTGGCGACTCTGAGAATTTTCCCCCGGGTGCTGTTGATGCCGCGCCGGTTTCTCTTGCCCGCCATTACCGTACTGGCGGTGGTCGGCGCTTACGCGGCGGACAACAATCCGTTTGATATTGGCGTGATGCTGACCTTCGGTGTTCTGGGCTTTGTTCTGGAAAAATACCGTTACCCGCTCAGCCCCATGGTGCTCGGGTTTATTCTGGGCCCCATTCTCGAAACCAATCTGCGCCGGGCCCTGATGCTCACCGACGGTCAGGTGCTGCCCATGGTGACCCAGCCGGTCGCGGCCGGTTTTCTGGTGGTCGCTCTGGCCATTCTCATTATTTCTCTCATCCCACACATTCGTCGCAAACAGGTGTCAACATGAAACTGACAGGACAATCCATTATCGGTGCAACCCGGGTAACCGGACAGGGCGACGCCCTGCAGGCCATCGACCCGGCCAACAACAAGACGCTTGACCCGGTCTACTCCAGCGTTCAGACGCAGGACGCCGACCGTGCCTGCGAACTCGCCCGGCAGGCGTTCGGGCCCTATCGAAAAACCGATGCGGAGACTCGCGCGCGCTTTCTGGAGACCATTGCCGACAACATCATGGATCTGGGTGACGATCTGGTGGAGCGCGCCATGGCGGAAACCGGTCTCCCCCAGGCCCGCATCGAAGGCGAGCGCGGCCGCACAGTCAATCAACTGAAGCTCTTTGCCGGCGTCGTCCGCTCAGGCCGCTGGCTCGACCTGCACCTGGACCCGGCATTGCCCGAGCGGCAACCACCGCGGCCTGATCTGCGCTCGCGCTCGGTGCCTCTGGGCCCGGTAGCCGTGTTTGGCGCCAGCAACTTTCCTCTCGCCTTCTCCGTGGCCGGCGGCGATACCGCCTCGGCCCTGGCGGCGGGTTGTCCGGTCGTGGTCAAAGCCCACCCGGCCCACCCGGGCACTTCGGAGCTGGTGGGCACCGCCATTCAATCGGCCGTCGAAAGTTGCCAGCTGTCCGAGGGTGTTTTTTCTCTGTTGTTCGATGCCGGACACAAAATCGGGGCACACCTGGTCGCTCATCCGGCCATCAAGGCGGTGGGCTTTACCGGCTCGCGCTCGGGCGGTACCGCCCTGATGGCCATCGCCGCTCAGCGGCCACTTCCCATTCCCGTCTATGCGGAGATGAGCAGCATCAACCCGCTGTTCCTGCTCCCCGACGCCTTGGCCGACGGGCCGGAAACCCTGGCCGACAATTACGTCGATTCGCTGCAAATGGGCGCCGGCCAGTTCTGCACCAACCCCGGTTTACTGGTGGCGCAGAAAGGGCCGGAGCTGGACCGGTTTATCGAACAGGCGAAGAAGAAACTGTCGGGCTCCGGCTGCCAGACCATGCTCACGCCCGGCATCGCCCGCGCCTACCAGGCGAGTCTCAAGCAACTCAGCTCCGTCAAAGGAGTCACGACCCTTGTCCAGGCCCAAAAGCCTGAAGGAGATAATCAGTGCCAGGGCGCTTTGCTCAGTACCAGCGCGGACGATTTTCTGGACAGTCCTGAATTGCAGTCGGAAGTGTTTGGCGCAGCGGGCCTGCTGGTGGTCTGCGACCGGACCGATCAGATGCTCGACGTGATCGAGCAACTGGAAGGTCAGTTGACCGCCGGATTGCACCTGACCGATAAAGTGGATAAAACCCTGGCGCAGTCGTTGCTCGACGCGCTGGAACTCAAGGCGGGCCGCCTGCTGGTCAACGGTTTTCCCACGGGTGTTGAGGTCTGCGGCGCGATGGTGCACGGCGGGCCTTATCCGGCCACGGCGGATGGTCGCTCGACGTCGGTAGGCACCCGGGCCATCGAGCGCTTTTTGCGTCCGGTGTGTTATCAGAATGTGCCGGCGGCGTTGTTGCCAGCAGAGTTGCAGGATGGTGAGGCGGAAAAAATGCCACGAGTCGTGGATGGTGTTTTGCAGCTTGGTGAGTAGCGATTTCCAGGTTCTCGTTTCTTCCAGATCCGGCCCGCTTTTGAGTGAAATACTTGGCGAATACGTGACATCCTTTTAAGGTTGTGTCACGTCCGGCCCGCTCAGGGGTAAGGTCTTCCGGACTCCGTAGAACCCACCATGTGATCTCGTAGGGCTGGTAAGCGACAGCGCACCTGCCACAGGGGAGTATCAATCCGAAAAAATATTTCTGTAGCGGTTATATCTTCAAAGCTCGTAGGACCGATTTGGGGTGGACTGTTCCAAGACCGTCAACCGCGGGACTAGTGTTGACGAGTTACAGGGACGTAGTTCACTCGCCACATCCATGTGGCTCGCCCTGCGGGCAGCCTTCGGCTGTGCTAATCGGCAATCCTGCCGATTAGTGCCACGTGTCTTGGAACAGTCCACCCCAAAGCGGGCCGGGCGTGATGCCAATACAACAAGGCGGATGCGCCTTAGGCTCCGAAACGTCGGACCGATCCGCCCTACCGGCAGAGGAAATGGGATGGACTGTTATTCCCAGTCCAGGCGACCATTGACCCGGTTACCGTTGATTTCGACATTGTCGAACACCAGGTTGTGGACGTTATCCAATACGAACAGATCCTCCGCCTCTTTGATCCGGATATTGCGCAGAGTGATGTCCTGTAGCGGATAACCGTCGGGCGCGTATACTTCCAGAACACTGCCGGTCGACTCCACCGTGATATCTTCAAACACCAGGTCCCGATACACAGTGGGGTAATTGCCGCCCAACTCGCCCGGGTAATTGAGCTGGAACCAGATGAACTGGTCAAACGACTCCACGGTCATGTTGCGCACCCGAATATGCTCGACCAGGCCACCGCGATCCAGGTTGGCTTTGAAGCGCACCGCTGCCTTGCCGCTGCGCAGGATATTGTTGTCAAAGTAGACATGGCGAATGCCGCCGGACATTTCGCTGCCCAGCGCGATGCCGTCTTCGCCGCCCATATCGTTACCGCGTACCACCACATATTCGCTGGGGCGGCCCACCTTGCGGCCGTCGTAATCGCGTCCGGACTTGATCACCACTGAGTCGTCACCGGTGCGGAATTTGTTATTTTCGACAATAACGTAGCGACTGGAATCCACATCGATACCGTCGTTATTGGGAAACATGCTTTCCACGGTCAGGCCGCGAACAATGGCGTGATCGGTGTAAACCAGATGATTGATCCAGAAAGGCGAGTTCTTGATGGTGTAGTCCTCGAGCAGCACGCGCTGGGCATCGAAAAACTGCAGCATGCTCGGGCGCAGGAAGTGGCCTTCACCGAACTGACGATTTTCCACCGGGTCGCCGGCCGCACCCATGGCCCGCAGGGAGTCCATATCGTCGCTCTGCTTGTCGTACCAGGGGTGGAATTGGCTGTTCTCATTACCATCGAACGTGCCCTTGCCGGTGATGGCAACATCCTGCACCTGGTAGGCGTAAATTAACGGCGAATAGCCGTACATTTCGGTCCCTTCCCAACGGGTCAGCACCGCCGGCAGATAGTCCTCGGGATCATCACTGAACAGCAGCGTGGCGCCTTCGGCGATGTGCAGGTTGATCCGGCTTTTCAGGTGGATCGGCCCTTCACTGTTCCAGCGACCCTCAGGGATGATCACACGACCACCGCCGTCTTCACTGGCCTTGTCAATCGCGGCCATGATGGCCGGGCGCGCGTTGCCGCGCTCGGCGCCAAAGTCGGTAATATTGTAGTCACGTTCGGGAATGACCGGAGGCTGCACATCCTGCACAATCTGTGAGGCTTTGTTCCAGTCGGCCTGGGTATCATCGTGGCCTTCGGCGGCCGTCGCCCAGTTGCTGGCCACTACCATGACGGTGGCCAGGCTCCAGAGGCCCAATCGGTTGATCCTCGTTCGGTTGATCATTGTCTCACCCTCTCTGTACATCTGTTTGGTTTTGGTTTGTTTATTGGGTTTTGGTCTTTCTGTGTAACGGCCATCCAGCGATGGCCGCCGTCTGTATTGGAAAGCAATCAGCGCTCTATTTCAAGGCTTGCCAGGATGAACGGACCCACCCCGTGCGGATCATCCACCCGGATGGCTTCGCCGATATAGTAATCGAAAGTACCGGGACGATAGGGCTCATTGCCCAGGCCGGCGCTGCCGCAGATCTGGGTGAGGTGGACTTCGTTGCTCTGCTCCACTTCCACCAGCTGTTCGACCAGCCCCTCAAAACCGCGCTCGGCCGCCTGACGATACTTTCCGGCCAGGTAGCCTTTGCGCTCCCCTTTGGCCAGCGCATAGACGAACATGGAAGAGCCGGACGCCTCCAGGTAGTTGCCGTAGCGATCGCCCTGATCAGTCACCTGGTACCAGAGACCGCTCTCGTGCTGGTGCCGCACCAGCCCTTCGGCCAACCGGTTGAGAATGTCGATCAGGTCCTGACGCTCGGGGTGATCCTCCGGGAAATGATCGAGGGTGTCCACCAGCGCCATCGCATACCAGCCCATGGCGCGGGACCAGAAGTGCCGGGACAGACCGGTCTCATTGTCCGCCCAGGTCTGCAGCGTACTCTCATCCCAGGCGTGATACAGCAGCCCGCTTTCTTCATCGCGGGTTTTGGATTCAATCAGTTTGAACTGGTGAGCAATATCGGAAAACGTCTCGTCCGGCTCATCAAACTCGGCCGCGTACTGAGCCCAATAGGTGGCCCCCATGTAGAGGCCATCGAGCCACATCTGCCACGGATAGATACGCTTGTGCCAGAAGCCGCCCGAGCGGGTTCTCGGCTGCCACTCCAGCTGTTTACGCAGCGTCTGCATGGCGGTCAGATAGCGCTCGTCGTCATACTTTTCGTACAGGAGGAACAGGAGTTTTCCGGCGTTGACATCATCAATATTGAACTCCCAGATCTCGTAGTTCTTGATCTGCCCCTCGGAATCGATCAACTGATCGACGTATTCCTTGCCGTATTCCAGCAACCGCTCATCGCCCGTTCGCTCATACTCTTTCTGCATGGCAAGGAGAGTCAGACCGTAGGTGTAGGCCCATTTCGGGGAATCCAACAGTTTGTACCCGCGCATGGCCCAGGCTTCCGGGCTGCGTTTGATGACCGACAATGACATCCGCTCGGACCACTTGGCGTCGGTGGGTACGGAGATGGACTCTTGGGCCAGGCTATTTCCGGCCAGGGCCCAGATTAAAAGCGCCGACAGAACGAATCTCGCTGACCCGATCAGCCCCCCTGTTTGTCTAACAATGGTTACCATTCTCTCTCTCCCAAATGAATCTGAATTATTGAAAAGGCTCTGATGGCCTCACTCGCGTTGGTGGGCGGAGCCCACCCTACGTTCTCTCCCACGATATTTAATTAAAAAAGGCGCTGACGGCCTGAACCGAACAGCGCCAAGCTGGAGGCTATCCACTTTAGGCTTTCATCCGCTTGACCTGAGGTTTCAGGCTCGTCAGCTCCTCGATTTTTACCGGCCGTCCCTCGTCAATGCTCTTGCGCGCCGCGACGCCGATCAATACCGACATGGCGCCGTCCCGGAAGTTGGCCTTCTGACCATAATTGCGCTCCGGTGGAATACCCTTGAAAACATGGGCATTGAGAATGGGATCCCCGCCCCAGTGCGCCTTGCGAATGTAGGGCAGTGGGATCCGCCGGTGGTCACCAAAATTCTTGGCCACAATGATTTCGTGCCGACCCTCTTCCCGATCGCTGTGACTGGTCAGGCCCATTTCTTTTTCATAGATCTCGGACTGATCGGTTTCCACCTCCTCGAGCCAGGGAATGCCCTCCCAGGTTTCCACCCGGCCATGCTTGCCGTTCAGGGCCAGGCGAAAGCCTTCAAAGGGCGAGTAGGTGGTCAGGGAGTAATTGACGATCACATTGTTGGCGTAGCGCACCTGCACGCTCATCTTGTCGAAAATATCGATCTCTTCACGCCAGAGACAGTTGTCGCGGATGTAACCGTCGTGATGCTCGTTCTCGACGTAGAGCTTCATCGCCAATTCGTCCTGGGTGATGTCCCAGTAGTAATCGCACTTTTTCTGGTGGGGACATTCGCGGCACTTGTCGCCCCGGAAGTCGTTGTTTTTGCCATAGTGTTCCAGGTCTCCGTAAGCGGAGACTTCCACCGGATCGGATTCGATAAACCAGTTGAGCAGGTCAAAGTGGTGGGCGGATTTGTGCAACAGCAGCGTGCCCCCTTTATCGCGCAGCCCGTGCCAGCGACGAAAGTAGGAGGCGCCGTGATAGGTGTTCAGATACCAGTTGAAATCCACCGAGACCACATCACCGATCTCCTTTTTATCCAGCACTTCCTTCAGGGAGGTGAACAGATGGCCGTAGCGGTAATTGAAGCTCATGATCAGCTCGGCATCGGAGTCCTCCACCGCTTTCTGGATGGCGGCACACTTCTTCTCATCCGTGGTCATGGGTTTTTCCGTGATCACGTTGATATTGCGCCCGAGGGCCTTGACGATGATGTCGTCGTGGCTCGCATCGTCGGTGGTCACCATCACCATATCGATGGGGCCGCTACCCAGTAACTCATTGATATCGGTGAAGGTGGGACACTCAACGCCGATATAGTCCTTCGCAAACGCCAGTCGCCCGGGGTTGGTGTCACACAGGCCCACGAACTCCACCGTATCGGAGAAGCCCTGGACCAGGTCCCGGCCCCAGAAGCGGATTCCCCGGATGCCGGTCCCCACCAGGGCCACACGGGTTTTTCGGCTGTTTTTTTCCGCCATGGCGACGGCAGTGGATGAGGCCAGCGCTGTGCCGGCCAGCAGTTGCCCGCTCCCGCGAATGAACGCGCGGCGGTCGATTGGATAGTGTTTATCAGTCATGGTTGATGCAACTTATTGTTATGGCTCGATTGCGTTCGGCTTGGCCTCTTATCGTTGACGGGGCAAACCTGGCTCCGTCCGTTGTCTCTCTTGTTTGGATACGTCTGTCTGGCCACCCCTGTTCAGTGATGAATATTCCGCCACACAGATATGGCTCGCCAAGCCCCCTCTCACACCTCAAATGATTGCGCAATCAAATACAGTTTGCAAGGGAAAAAGAGAAAAGTTGCATTCAGGAGGTTTCTGCCGCCAAAATAGTCACTCAGACTCAACCAGACCCGAGAGGCGACGTTTGCCCGCTCATCCCTGCCTTTATCCCGGCCTTCGATGGCTGCCCGCGCTCTGGCTTCTGATGAGCAGCGCCCTTCATGCCGCCCCCACCATCACCTTCTCCTGCTGGATTCCGCCGGACGTGCCTCTTTATAGCCGGGTGGAGAACCTTTTCCGCCAGGCCTTCGAAGAGCTGGGCTACGAATTCGAGATGCAGCATCGTCCCAATCAGCGCTCGCTGATGGAAGCACGCACCGGCACCACCGACGGTGAGTGCGCGCGCACCTATCACTACGCGGAGCAGGAGCCGGACAGCGGCCTGGTGCGAGTGGAGACCATGATCACCCGGACCTCCCTGGAGGCCTGGAGTCACCGCACCGACCTGGAACTGAGTTCGGTTCAGGACCTGCACCAGGAGCCGATGCGCATCGGCTACGTGAGGGGCCATGTCGCGGTCAAGAACATTGTCGAGCAGCAGGCGCTTCCCTACCTGATCCCCGTCGCCAACTCCGACAATGGCTTCAAGATGCTGAGTGCCCAGCGCCTGGACCTGTTTATCGGTACCTCAGTCACTACCCGCCAGGAGCTGGAGCAGCTGGATCTGCCCAACCCCATCCACTCCGCCGGTCACCTGATGGACCTGCGTGGCCATGCCTATCTGCACGAAAAACACCGGGCGCTGGCCCCGGAGTTGGCCCGGGTGCTGAGCCGACTACTGCCCGAGGGCGGCTGGACGCTCGACCCCTAGTGGTCCTTTAGAAAGCACTGGGGTTGGTGTCCGGGTACCGTTACAATAGTGCATCAATCAAAGTCTGGAGGCCCGGCCATGACGCAGAGACAACTGTCCCGCATCGATCACCTGATCAGCGGTTTTGACCGCGTGCTGCGCACGCTCGCCGATACCCCCGGCGAGGAGCGCCGCCCCTCCCCCGCCGGGCAGGCCGCTGCCACCGATCTGGATGACGCCGAGCGCCGCCAAGCCGCGGGCCTGATGCGGGTCAATCACTCGGGCGAAGTCTGCGCCCAGGCGCTGTATCAGGGCCAGGCGCTGACCGCCAAGCTGCCCGAGGTACGCAAGGATATGGAGGAAGCCGCGGAAGAGGAGGTGGACCACCTGGTCTGGTGTCGCCAGAGGCTGGATGAGCTGAAAAGCCATACCAGCTATCTCAACCCCATCTGGTACGGGCTGTCATTCACCCTGGGCGCGGGCGCCGGACTGGTGGGGGACCGGGTCAGCCTGGGGTTTGTGGCGGCCACTGAGGAGCGTGTCTGCCAGCACCTGGAAGAGCACCTGGCGCGGCTTCCGGCCGGAGATCACCGGAGCCGGGCGGTCATCGAGCAGATGCTGACCGACGAAGCCAGACACGCCCAGACCGCCCTGAACGCCGGCGGAATGGATTTTCCCGCCCCGGTCAAAGCGGTCATGAGCCTGGTGTCCAAAGCCATGACCGAAAGCAGCTACCGACTGTAACCGCCGACAGAACGGCGTCCTACTCGGAGTCGCGGATTTCGTAGTCGTGGGTAATGGCCACGCCCGCGGCTTCCAGCATGATGGAAGCGGAGCAGTATTTGGTGGCGGACAGCTCCACCGCACGCTTGACCTGATTCTCTTTCAGCGCCCGGCCGGTGACCACAAAGTGCAGATGAATTTTGGTGAACGGCGAGGGCACACCCTCGGCGCGCTCCGCCTCCAGCTCGACATGACAGTCGGTGACGGCCTGGCGGGATTTGGCGAGGATGTTCATCACATCGAACGCCGAACAACCACCCAGCCCCAGCAGCAACATTTCCATAGGACGCACGCCGGTATCGCGACCGCCGTGATCCGGGGGACCGTCCATCACCACACTGTGGCCGCTGCCCGACTCTCCCAGAAACTGGGCACCATCGACCCATTTGACCTTTGCCTGCATGTAGAGCACCTCATTGGCTGACTGGATTGAACCGCCGGCAAAATCCGGCGTCGAAGGCGCGCAAGATTACCAACAACGGCACCGAAAACCCAGCGAATGTCGCCACATTCAACTTGTCAACGGAAATTTGACGCTTTCGCTGGACATAACCCTTCTCTGGGCTTATAACTGGTTCACAATATTGCTAGCATGTAATCGGTGCCAACTGGTCAGGGCGACGCTTTACGTTCATAATGCCCGCCGTTAACCCATTGATAACATAGAAAAATTAGGAGCTGCACCTTGGTTGCCGTGTCACTAACACCACATATCACTCATGTGGATGAGTTTCTCAGCCACTGCCACAGGCGTCGCTATCCGGCCAAAAGTACAATCATTTACGCCGGAGACAGAAGCGACTCGCTCTATTTCATTGTTCGAGGTTCGGTCACGGTTCTGATCGAGGACGACGAAGGTCGCGAGATGATTGTCGCCTATCTGAACGATGGGGACTTTTTCGGGGAAATGGGTCTGTTCGACCAGGAAGATTCCCGGAGCGCCTGGGTTCGCGCCAAGTCCGAGTGCGAAGTGGCGGAAATCAGCTACAGCAAGTTTCAGGAGATCGCCGGGGAAAATCCGGAATTCGTCTTTGCCCTCAGCAGCCAGATGGCACGCCGCCTGCGCGCCACCACCCGCAAAGTGGGTGATCTGGCATTTCTGGACGTCACCGGCCGGGTCGCCCGGACCCTGCTCGACCTGTGCAAGGAGCCCGACGCCATCACCCATCCGGACGGCATGCAGATCAAGATCACCCGCCAGGAAATCGGTCGTATCGTGGGCTGCTCGCGCGAGATGGTCGGCCGGGTACTGAAAACCCTGGAAGATCAGGGCCTGGTGGAAGTGCGAGGAAAAACCATGGTGGTCTACGGGACGCGCTGATCCCGTGGCCGCCGCGGCCCGCCGCACTCTCGTCAATCTGTGGTCACACAGACCCCGCGTCAGCCGAAAAAGCGCGACAGCGCCTCGCCCGGATCATCCACGCGCATGAAGGCCTCGCCCACCAGAAAGCTGTGAACCTCACGGCTGCGCATCGCCCAGACATCATCGGGCGAGAGAATGCCGCTCTCGGTCACTACGATGCGCTCGCTGTCGATCGCGGGCAACAGATCGTACGTGGTCTGCAGGTCCACCTCGAAGGTGTGCAGGTTGCGATTGTTGATGCCGATCAGCTTGTTGGGCAGCTCCAGCGCCAGCTCCAGCTCCGCCAGATTGTGCACTTCCACCAACACATCCAGCCCCAGCTCCAACGCCCGGGTATTCAATGCCCGCAACTGCTCGGCCGACAACGCCGCGACAATCAGCAGCACACAGTCGGCGCCCAGCGCCCGGGCCTCGTACAGCTGATACTCATCGATAATGAAATCTTTGCGGATTACAGGCAGGTTCGTGGCTTCGCGCGCCTGCTGCAGGTAGGCGTCCGCCCCCTGGAAGAAATCAACGTCAGTAAGAACCGACAGGCAGGTGGCACCGCCGCGCTCGTAGCTTCGGGCCAGCTCGGCCGGATCAAAGTGCTCCCGAATGACGCCCTTGCTGGGTGAGGCCTTCTTGATTTCGGCAATCACCGCCGCCCGGCCCTCGGCCAGCCGATCGGCGATGGCCTGCACAAAGCCGCGGGTCTCGGGAGGGTGTACCAGCTCCTGGCGCAGTTGCTCCAGCGGACGCTGCTGCCGGCGCTCGGCGACTTCTTCGTGCTTGCGCGCAATGATCTTGCGCAGCACCGTGGGCGTTTCACTCACACTCATAGGTCAGGTATCCCCTGGGGTCATTCTTTAAAACAGTAGGTGAAGGACGCCAGCTCGCGAATCTTTTCCCCGGCCAGACTGCTGCCAATGGCATCGCGCGCCAATTCCACGCCTTCGGCCAGGGTATCGGCGACACCGCTGACATAAATGGCGGCGCCGGCGTTCAGGGTAATGATGTCCGCCGCTTTTTCCGCGTATTGGCCCCGACGGTTGCCCAGGGCGTCTTTGATCAGCCCCAGAGACTCGTCGGCATTGGTCACGCTCAGGCCGATCAGGCTCTTGCTCTGAATTCCGAAATCTTCCGGTTTGATCACATACTCGGTGACCTGGCCGTTTTTCAGTTCAGCCACCTGAGTTTCCGCGGCCAGGCTGATTTCATCCAGCCCATCTTTGGCGTGCACGACCATCACATGCTCGCTGCCCAACCGGTGCAATACCTCGGCCATGGGGCGGCACAGCTCGCCGTTGAACACTCCGATCACCTGGCGCTTGACGTTGGCCGGGTTGGTCATCGGGCCCAGCATGTTGAAGATGGTACGCATGCCCAGCTCTTTGCGTGGGCCGACCGCATGCTTCATCGCACTGTGGTGTATGGGCGCGAACATGAAGCCCACACCAATTTCCCGCACGCAACGGGCCACCTGCTCGGGAGTGATGTTCAGGTAAATGCCGGCCTCTTCGAGCACGTCGGCACTGCCGGTCGAACTGGAGACGGAGCGGTTGCCGTGCTTGGCAACCCGGCCTCCCGCTGCCGCCACCACAAAAGCACTGGCGGTGGAGACATTGAACAGGTTGGCACCATCACCTCCGGTGCCACAGGTATCGACCAGATGCTCGACATCAATGTCCACTTGCTCGGCGAGCGAGCGCATGGCAATGGCGGCACCGGTTATTTCATCCAGGGTTTCGCCTTTCATCCTCAGCGCCACCAGAAAGCCGCCAATCTGTGCTTCGGTCGCGCCACCGGTCATGATGTCTTTCATCACCGAAGTCATCTCTTCGGTGCTCAGGTCAATCTTCTCGACCACGCGGGTCAAGGCTTGTTTGATGTCCATGTGTTTCTCCTGTTTATTATCGTGAGGACGTAAGGCAACGGCTACTGCACATTGCAGTACCCGGCTCTCTCACTCTCTCCCCAGGGGCGAACACTCGGTTTGCCAACTCTCTCTCGTTCTGTTTTTGTGGTTTCCTTACCCTGTTTGTTCCGATTCTGACATGACAACGGTCAGGCGCGCAAAAAATTATTCAGCAGCTCGTGACCCTGCTCGGTCAGTATCGACTCGGGGTGAAACTGCACCCCCTCGACCGCCAGGGTTTTGTGGCGCACGCCCATGATCTCCGCCCGAGTGCCATCCTCGTTCTGGGTCCAGGCGGTCACCTCCAGACACTCGGGCAGAGTGGCCTTGTCAATCACCAGCGAATGGTAGCGGGTGGCCTGCAGCGGGTTGTTCAAGCCGGTAAAAACGCCGCGGTTTTCATGATAGACGGGCGAGGTTTTGCCGTGCATGACCTGCGGTGCCCGAATCACTTTGCCGCCAAAGGCCTGACCGATGGCCTGATGCCCCAGGCAGACACCCAGCAGCGGAATCCGCCCGGCAAAGGCTTCAATCACCTTCAGGGATACACCCGCTTCATTGGGCGTGCAGGGGCCGGGGGAGATCACAATCTTCTCGGGCGCCAGGGCCTCAATCTCGGGCACATCAATCTCGTCGTTGCGCACGACCTTCACGTCCGCGCCCAACTCGGCCAGATACTGCACCACGTTGTAGGTGAACGAGTCGTAATTATCGATCATCAGAATCATGCCTGCTCTCCCCCTTGCTCACCCCGGTTCACCATGTCCACCGCACGGAAAATCGCGCGCGCCTTGTTCATGGTCTCTTTCCACTCCAGAGCGGGCACCGAGTCGGCCACGATGCCGCCACCAGCCTGAACGTAGAGCTTGCCGTCTTTGATCACTGCGGTGCGGATGGCGATGGCGGTATCCATATTGCCATTCCAGGCGATGTAGCCCACCGCGCCGCCATAGATGCCACGCTTTTCGCTTTCCAGCTCATCGATGATTTCCATGGCGCGAATTTTGGGCGCTCCGGAGAGGGTGCCCGCCGGCAAGGCCGCGCGCAGCACATCCATCACTTCCAGACCGTGTTTGAGACGACCGGTCACATTGGAGGTGATGTGCATCACATGGGAGTAACGCTCCACCACCATCTTGTCCGTGAGCTTCACACTGCCGGTCTCCGAGACCCGCCCCACATCGTTGCGCCCCAGGTCGATCAGCATCAGGTGCTCGGCAATTTCCTTGGGGTCATTGACCAGGTCCTGCTCCATGGCCAGGTCTTCTTCGGGTGTGCGCCCCCGGCGACGGGTGCCGGCAATGGGGCGCACCGTGACCACGCCATCTTCCAGACGCGCCAGAATCTCGGGGCTGGAGCCCACCACCTGATGATCACCCAGATCGAGAAAATACATGTAGGGGGAAGGATTCAGACAGCGCAGGGCCCGATAGAGGTTCAGCGGCTCGGCGTTGTAATCAATGGACAGGCGCTGGGAGGGAACCACCTGCATGACGTCGCCAGCGAGGGTGTACTCTTTGACCTTTTCCACCGCCGCCTTGTAGCCCTCCTCTCCCATGTGGGAGGTGAACGTCTGCTCAGGTCCTTCGGCGCGCGGGAGGCCCACCTCCGGCAACGACGGCACCGGTTCGCGCAGCTGGGCGGCCAGGTCGTTCAGCCGCTGCTGGGCGAGCTCATAGGCATTGTCCAGCTCGGGGTTGGCGTGTATCACCAGCACCAGCTTGCCCGCCAGGTTGTCAAACACCAGCACTTCGTCGGAGACCATCAACAGAATATCCGGCGTTCCCAGTCGATCCGCCGGCATGGTTTCCTGCAGATGCGGCTCCACATAGCGCACACAATCATAGCCAAAATAGCCGACCAGCCCGCCGGTAAATCGGGGCAGACCTGGCAGGTCCGGGGCGCGGAAGCGCTGTTTGAAGGTCTCGACAAACTCGAGCGGGTCGTCGCATTCAAACTCTTCCTCAACGGCGCCATCCACTTCAATCCTGACCCGGGAGCCGAAGGCCTTGAGCACCCGCCGGGCGGGCAGGCCGATCATGGAGTAACGGCCCCACTTCTCCCCGCCCTGAACGGATTCAAACAGGTAGGAGTAGGGTCCGCGGGCCAACTTCAGATAGGAGGACAAGGGGGTGTCCAGGTCGGCCAGCACCTCGTGCATGACCGGAATACGGTTATAGCCTTGAGCGGCCAACTGGGAGAATTGTTCAGGAGTCATGCCTATACCTTTTCGATCACGGCCGCGAAGCGGCGCGTCTGCTTATCGGTGTATCAAGTATTTTTCAGGAGGCGGCACCAAGGAAGCGAAACCAAGGCGCCGACACAACGCAGACCCGCCCCGGGCCAGAGGCCAGAGCCGGGCAATCACTTCAGCGGCGCCATCGGGCGGGGAGCGCAGCGGGGGTGTACTGATATAAGCCTGACGAGATCAACGGACTGCTCCTCGATTCATGATGAGCCGAGTTTACTCAAAACCGGCCCTTGGGGCCAGCCCCTAGTGGGCTACGCGGCCCGCTGACGAGGCAAAGCTCACACTTCGGCCAACTTCTGACGCATGGCATCGATCACCTCCCGGTAATCGGGCGCGTTGAAAATGGCCGACCCGGCCACAAAGGTGTCGGCGCCCGCCTCGGCCACGGCCGACAGGGTTTCCAGATTGACGCCACCGTCCACTTCCAGGCGAATATCCAACCCACTGTCATCGATCAGCCGGCGCGCGGCGCGCAGCTTGTCCAGAGTTGCCGGAATAAACTTCTGGCCACCAAAGCCCGGGTTGACCGACATCAATAACAGCATATCCAGCCGATCCATGACGTGTCGGATCGGCTCCAGCCCGGTCGCCGGATTGAGCACCAGGCCGGCCCGACAGCCGGCATTCTGTATCAATTGCAGTGACCGATCCACATGGCGCGAGGCTTCGGGGTGAAAGGTGATGTAGCTGGCACCCGCCTCGGCAAACTGCTCGATCAGATCATCCACCGGGTCCACCATCAGATGGACGTCAATCGGCGCCGTGATGCCGTACTTTCGCAATGCGCTGCAGACCATGGGCCCGAAGGTGAGGTTGGGCACATAGTGATTGTCCATGACATCAAAATGGATCATGTCGCCGCCGGCCGCCAGCACGGCATCGGCCTCCTCCCCCAGCCGGGCGAAGTCGGCCGAGAGGATCGACGGCGCTATTTTGTAATCCCGCTTAAAGTTATGCATAGATTGTCCGATTAAGGTTGATAGAGTTAATCGTTTGGCACACTGTGCTTTTGGAGCATTGTACCCAAACTTCCGCCCGGATAGGCAGCATCCACGATGAATCGACGCCGTTCAACCCTCGCCCACCCCCGACCGACGGCCTGCCTGCTGCCCTTGTTGCTGATGCTGGGCCTGGTGCTGACACTCCCCGCCATCGCCCAGGAGGAGGGTGAAGAGCCCGTGAATGAGGCGGCCACCGAGGAGCGGGAGGAGGATGAAGAGCCTCGCTATGGGTCCCGACGGGAACGGAACCAACAGCTGCTCGCCCAGCGCTTCCCCGAAGAGGCCCGGTGGCTGACGCTGCCCGCCCCCGAGACCGAAACCCTGGCACTGTTTCGCCCGGCCGCCGATACGGAGCCGAAGGGCGCGCTATTGCTTCTCTATGGCGCTGAGGATCCGCCCCACTGGCCGGCCCACCTGGACAACCTGCGGCGGGCCCTGCCCCGCCACGGCTGGGCCACCCTGGCGCTGACACTGCCGCTGCCAGAGCCTCCGCCGGTTCCGGAGCGTCCGCCAGAGCCGGCCGAGGATGAAGGCGAAGGAGAAGGCGAAGGAGAAGAAGACACAGCAGAGGACAGCGCCGGGGAAGACGAGCAAGAGAACGAGGAAAACGGGGCCGACGGGGAAAACGGAGCGGAAGGGGAAAATGACGGAGACGAGGCGGAACCCGAGGTTCCAGCGCAGGAGCCCCTCCCCCCTCGCGCCGATCGCATTGCCAACCGTCTGGACGCGGCACTGACCTGGCTCGACCGGGAAGGTCAGGGCAATCTGGTGGTACTGGTGGACGATGCCAGCGCCGAAACCGTCATGGCTTACCTGCAACCCCAGCTCGAAGCCGGCGCCGGGGGCGAGCCACCCTCGACAGGCGAAAGCCCCCTCGCCGGCCCCATACGCGCCCTGATTCTGGTCAACTCAGTGCCCGGCCCCAGGCTGAGCACCGAGCAACTGACGCAGGTTTTTGCCATCCCCGAGATGCCGTTACTGGATGTCTTTCTCGGGCCGACGTCGCGCCTGCATGACCGGGTGCGCGAGCACCGGAACCTGTCAGCACGCCAACGCCTGGAGCGCTACCACCGCCTGCAGTTGCCCAGACCCCGGGTGGAAGACCCGGAGGATGAACGCAGCTTCTGGGTGCGCCGCATTCACGGCTTCATGCATCGCCAGGCCGAAGGCATGGAGCGGCGGCGAATCAACCGGCCGTAACGCCCTAACTGTGGACGATTTGGAGAGCTCTGATAACCACAGTTAGGGCGTTACAGGACACTAGCAATCGCCCGGCTGACATAGTCCACCTTGTCCAGGTTCAGGCCGGCCACATTGATCCGGCTGTTGTCGGTCATGTAGATGCTGAAGTCCTCGCGCAGTCGCGCCACCTGCGCCTCCGTCAGCCCCAGGAACGAGAACATGCCCCGCTCCCGGGCGATGAAACCGAAATCCCGGCCGGGTATGGCCTTCGCCAGGGCTTCCACCAGAGCCTGGCGCAGCTGCTGAATGCGCCCGCGCATCTCGGCCAGTTCTTCATTCCAGCTCTGGCGTAACCCCCGGTCATGCCATATCTGGTCAACAATGGCAGCGCCGTGCGAGGGCGGCATGGAATAAAGCCCCCGCGCCACGCTCAACAGCTGGCTGCGACAGGCATCAGCCCGCGACGAGTCAGCACTTACTACGGTCAGCGCCCCCGCCCGCTCGCGGTAAAGGCCAAAGTTCTTGGAAAACGAGACCGCCACCAGCACCTCGGTCAGCTGCTCGGCCATGATCCGGGGCCCGTACGCATCCTCATCCAGCCCCGCGCCAAAACCCTGATACGCCATATCGATAAAAGGCACAAACCCGCGCGCCTTCGCCAGCTCGGTCACCTGCTGCCACTGCGCGTCGCTCAGATCGGCACCGCAGGGGTTGTGGCAGGAGGCATGCAACAGCACCAGATCCCCGGCCGGAACCTTGCCCAGGGCCGCGAGCATGGCGTCAAAATCCAGAGTGTGACGTTCAAAATCGTAGTAGGGATATTCCTTCAGCTCCATGCCGGCATCGCCCAGTAGCGGCACATGGTTGGCCCAGGTAGGCGTGCTCACCCAGATCCGCGCGCCGGGCTTCGCCCGCTGAATCAACTCGGCCGCCACGCGCAGGGCACCGCAACCGCCCGGGGTCTGAAGCGTCGCCACCCGCTGTTGTTCCCGGGCCGGGTGCTCCGTCCCGTACACCAGATCCTCCACCGCTTCGTTGGCACCGGGGTAACCGGCCGGGTGAAGGTAGGCTTTGGTGGTCTCATTCTCAAACCGGCGCTGTTCAGCGGCCTTGACTGCGGCCATGATCGGGGTCTCGCCCGCGGCATTGCGATACACCCCCACGCCCAGGTCGACTTTTTCCGGATTGGGGTCCTCGCGAAAGGCAACGCTCAACCCCAGAATGGGATCGTTGGGCAGGGTGGGAAGAGTATCGAACATGCTTGGGGCTCCTGGGGTTTGGTGGTTGGCGGGATTATACGCGGTAGCTTTGGGCGGGATTATACGCGGTAACAAGGGTTAACTTCGACTGTACTTCGAGCGGAGTGCTACGCCTGGGTAACCCCTTGTGAGACACACTGTGAATACTTCCATGTAAGCTCGACGTCGGCATCCATGCCTTCGACGGTCTCACAAGGGGTTACCCAGCCTCCGCGGTGCCAACGGACCGTTTCGGGAACTAGCACCTTTACGGCGGATGCGCTTACAGCTTATCCGCCCTACGTTGACTGCCGTGGTACTCGTAGGGCGGATAAGCCTAAGGCGCATCCGCCGTGATCATACCGCCGTGAGTTAGGCATGGCACTGAGGGCCGTGGAGGGGAAGCCCTTTCAAGACCGTCGAAGGCATGGATGCCGACGTCGAGCCTACAGGGATGTATTTACGGCGTGTCTTGAAAGGGCTTCCCCTCCTCGGCCCGGACGTTCTACAACTACCGTCTTTTCCGACTGCTTGTCCCACGAAGCGCGAACTGACAACCTCGTCATGTATAATGGTTTTTTTATGTAAACGTGAAGAAGGTCTTTGAATGTCACGCTACTGGAGTGAACTGGTCCGCCAACTGACCCCCTACGTCCCCGGCGAGCAGCCCAAAATTGAGGGCCTGATCAAGCTCAACACCAACGAAAGCCCCTACCCGCCCTCGCCCAGAGTGCGGGAAGTGCTGACCGCCGAGGCCGTCGACCAGCTGCGGCTCTACCCCGACCCCAACTCCAGTCGGCTCAAAAGCGCGATTGCCGACTACTACGGACTGCGGCCCGAACAGGTGTTTGTGGGCAACGGCTCGGACGAAGTGCTCGCCTTTGCCTTCATGGCCTTTTTCAAGCAGAACAAAGCCCTGCTCTACCCCGAGATCAGCTACAGCTTCTACCCCGTTTACTGCCAGCTTCTGGGCATTGAGGCCGAGCGCCTGCCGCTGACCGAGGACCTGCGCATCGACCTCAATGACTACCGGCGGGACAACGGCGGCATCATCTTCCCCAACCCCAATGCACCCACCGGCCGGGCGCTGCCGCTGGAAGACATCGAAGCGCTGCTGAAAACCAACACCGACAGCGTGGTGTTGATTGATGAGGCCTACGTCGACTTCGGCGCTGACAGCGCGGCGGCCCTGGTGGACAAGTACCCCAACCTCCTGGTGACGCAGACCCTGTCCAAATCCCGCTCCCTGGCCGGGCTTCGTCTGGGGTTCGCTCTGGGTTCGGCGGAACTGGTCGAGGGGCTCGAGCGGGTCAAAAACTCGTTCAACTCCTACCCCGTCGACCGTCTGGCCGAGGCGGCCGCCTGCGTGGCGATCGAAGATCGGGCCTATTTCGAGCAGTGCCGGGAAAAGGTCATCCAGACCCGCGAGTGGACCCGCGAGCAGTTGACCGACATGGGCTTTGAGGTGATTCCCTCAGCGGCCAACTTCCTCTTCGCCCGGCCACCGACCAGCGCAAAGGCCGCCGACCTGGCGCTTCAGTTGCGCGAACGGCGCATTCTGGTCCGCCATTTCGATAAACCGCGAATCGTCGAATACCTGCGTATCAGCATCGGGAGCGAGAGCGAGATGTCGCAGCTGATCGAGACACTGAAGGAGCTGCTCCCCTAGCGGAGGGAAACTTGTATGCCATAGGGTCTTGATTCTTGCGCCAACCCGGGCTTATGATGGGCCTTATGCAAAAAGATAATAAATTTAGCACCAGCTCGTATAGGTCACTATAAGAACAGGAGATGGGAACAGAGAAGGGAACGCAGGTTAAATGATCGCCAAAGATCGCTGGCACCGGCGACCTGGCGCACTCTGGGAAACCCGGTCGCGAACGATCATCGACCACAGAGTTTCATTCAAGCCTTGCGTATTCGGCCGGATTTTAATAAATTGGCGCTGGGTTGGCACTAAAAGCAACATCGGAAAATGTCAGGTCAGCCTCAGGAGGATAGAGCGCCTCATACAAGGAGCTTAAACCGGAAACATCGGCCCGAAGTGCGACCGATGACCGAGTTTGTTGTTAGCCATTTATTGACCACCCATACTGGGCGACTATGCATACAAAACTGACGGCGGTTGAACTGATCAAGCGATTTCAGCGACTGTTCACCGACCTGAACCATAAGCAAATTGCCGAGCGCCTGGTGAAAATGGTGAAAGCCAAGCCTGCGGTAAGCCGAGTGGCTCTGATTGTAGAGAGGGATCGACGACTCTTCGTGGAATCCGTCGCCTGGGAAGGCAGCCAGCACCAGCCGCAGATCGATACTCTCGCCACCGCCCTGATCAAACTCAAACGCTTCCCCCACAATCAGATTGAGCGCGTTTTCAAGGAGGGGAAAACACTGGCTCTGGACCACAGCGCCATTATCCGCCTCGGCCACGACATCACCCCCAAGGGTACACGCTCCGCCTACCTTTACCCGATCCTCGAACACGACAAGCCCATCGCCGCCTTCTACCTGGAAAGCCGGGACGACCTGCCCGCCCTGGAGCAGAGTGTGCAGGAGCTGGAGACGGTCTGGGCGTTCAGCGGACTCCTGGCCCGCCAGATCATCGAAATGTGGCGCCACGATGAACAGACCGATCGCTACCAGCTGGCGGAACAGGCACTCTGGGCGAGCGAAACCTATCTGCATGCCATTCTGCACCACTCGCCCGCGCTGATTTCCGTCAAAGATCTGGATGGCAATGTGGTGCTCGCCAGCGATCACTACAAACTGCTGGAGAACATCGACGAGCGGGGCTTTGTGGGCAAGAACGTCTTTGACGTTTACCCCAGGGAGACGGCCCAGGCGCTCTGGGACATCGATCTGGCCACCAAGGACAAACAGCAGACGTTCGAGACCGAACTGGAATTGATGCACAAGGACGGCAGCCTGCACACCTACCTGATGGTGAAATTCCCGCTGCGCAACCCCGATGGCAACGTCTTCGGGGTGTGTACCATCTGCACCGACATCTCCGAACGCAAGCTGGCGGAAAACGCCCTGCGCGAGCAGCAGTCGCGTCTGAACTACATGGCGTTTCACGACTCGCTCACCGCCCTGCCCAACCGCTCACTGTTCTACGACCGCATTTATCACGGGCTGGCCCGGGCGCAGCGCGGCAACAGCAAACTGGCGCTGATGCTGCTGGATATCGACCGCTTCAAGAACATCAATGACAGCCTCGGGCACGACTCGGGTGACCTGCTGCTCAAGGCCATCGCCATGCGCCTGAACGAAGGGGTGCGCGACATGGACACCGTCGCCCGCCTGGGCGGCGATGAGTTCGTGGTGGTACTGGAAGGCGTGCACGACATGGAAGATGTGGTGTTTATCGCCAACAAGCTGCTGGTGACCCTGGCGCGCCCGCTGGAGATCGCCGGCCACGAGATCACCACCACCGTCAGCATCGGGGTCAGCGTCTACCCGGACGATGGTACCGATACCGACGAGCTGCTCAAAAACGCCGACATTGCCATGTACAAGGCCAAAGAGGCGGGCAAGAACAACTGCCAGTTCTACGCCAAGGGCATGAGCGCGACGGCGGTCAATTATCTGCTGCTGGAAAACGACCTGCGCCGGGCCGTGGAACAGAATCAGTTGATTCTGCACTACCAGCCGCAAGTGGACCTGCGCACCGGGCAGCTGATGGGCGTGGAGGCGCTGGTACGCTGGCAGCACCCCGAGCGCGGCCTGGTCTCCCCCGCCCATTTCATACCCCTGGCCGAGGAAACCGGGCTGATCGCGCCCATCGGTGAGTGGGTATTGCGCGAAGCCTGCGAACAACAGAAACGCTGGCTGGACTCAGGTAAAAATGTGGGCCGAATGGCGGTCAATCTGTCACCGAGACAATTTCGCCAGCACAACTTCCCGGACAAGGTGGAAACCATCCTCAAGGAGACCGGCCTGCACGCCGAGTACCTCGAGCTGGAAATTACCGAAAGCTGCGCCATGGAGCACGCCGGTGAAACCATCAATCAGCTCAAACAGCTGAACCAGATGGGACTGTTTCTGGCCATCGATGATTTCGGCACCGGCTATTCCTCGCTGGCTTACCTGAAGCGCTTCCCGATCCAGAAGCTGAAAATCGACAGCAGTTTTATCAAAGACATCCAGACCGACCCCAACGACGCCGCCATCGCCAAATCGATCATCGGCCTGGCGCACAACATGCAGCTGGAAGTGGTGGCCGAAGGAGTCGAAAAGCCCGCCCAGTCCGAATGGCTGTGCGAGGAAGGTTGTGATCAGGGTCAGGGTTTTCTGTTTTCCAAGCCCCTGACCGCGCGCCAGTTTGAAAGCCGCTTTGTCGGGCGCCACTTCTCCTTTGACGGCAACGTCGTCAAGCTCAACGCCCTGGCGTGAAGCCAGCATTCTGAGGCCTCTCAGATCGCTTCGGCTCAATTCTCCAGCGAATCATCCTGCCCGATAAAAAACGGCTCTTCTTCCTGGGTGTTGAAGTGCTCGTGAAAGCCCTGAACCTCACTGGCCACCTGACTGGTCTGGCGCTTGAAGCTGGCCAGGTGATAGAGCGCCTCGCCCTCGTGCACCAGAGGCAGGTTGGTCATGCCGATTACGATCGCTTCATCCGGCGCTTTGACCGGTGACTCGTTCAGCCCCAACGGGTCGGCAATATACCCCAGGATTGCACCCTTTTTGACGCGCGCCCCCAACTGGACCCGCGAGCGCATCACCCCGCTCAGTGGCGCACGCACCCAGCGGCTGTCATCGGCCACCACCGCCTCGGGAATTTTCGTCGGGCGCTTGCGTGCCGGCAGCATCTTCAGCTCCCGCATCACATTGATAATCCCACGAGCCCCGGCGCGAATGCACAGCTCATCAAAGCGCAGCGCTTCCCCGGCCTCGTACAACAGCAGAGGAATGCCCATGTCGGAGGCCGCCTCGCGCAGGGAGCCGTCGCGCAGCTTGGCATCCAGCACCACAGGGACGCCGAACTGCATGGCCAGATTGCGCGTTTCCTCCTGACTCAGATCCGCGCGGATCTGCGGCAGGTTGCTGCGGTGGCGGGCACCGGTGTGCAGATCAACGCCATGGGTGCAGTTTTTCAGAATATCCCGCACAAAGGTACTGGCGACCCGGCCGGCGAGCGAGCCGCGCTCACTGCCGGGAAAACTGCGATTCAGGTCGCGCCCATCGGGCAGGTAGCGGGACTGGCTGAGAAAGCCGTGAACATTGACCACGGGGATGGCGATCAATGTGCCCCGCAGCTGATTCAACTGCTTGTAACTGAGCAGCCGGCGGATGACATCGACACCGTTGAGTTCGTCCCCGTGGATCGCGGCGCAGACAAACAGACAGGGGCCCGGGCGGCGGCCGTTGATCACATGCACGGTCATCTCGACATTGGAGTGTGTGTACATGGCGGCCAGGGGAATATCCACCGAGGTGCTCTCGCCCGGAGCCACCTTGACGCCCCCGATTTCCAGCGTCCGGTTCTTTTCCCGCCGCTTCCTTTCCGCCGTCTGTGTCGGCTGATCTTCCGCCATGGACTATCCCTTGCCTCGGGTGCGGGTTTTGTGGGGTTTGGCGTTCTCTTCGATAAACTGGATGATCGAGCCGGCCACGTCTTTCGAAGTGGCACCCTCGATGCCTTCCAGGCCAGGCGAAGAGTTCACTTCCATCAGCAACGGTCCACGACTGGAGCGCAGAATGTCCACGCCCGCCACATGCAACCCCATGGTATGGGCGGCCTTGACCGCCGTGCGACGCTCCGCCGGGGTCAGCTTGACCAACTGGGCGCTGCCGCCGCGGTGCAGGTTGGAGCGGAACTCGCCGTCCATGGCGGTGCGCTGCATCGCCGCCACAACTTTGGTGCCAATGACAAACGCACGGATGTCACTGCCGCCCGCTTCCTTGATGAACTCCTGCACCAGAAACTCGGCACGCAATTCGCGGAAGGCTTCAATCACACTCTCTGCCGCCTTGGCGGTCTCGGCCAGGACCACACCCCGGCCCTGGGTGCCTTCGCACAACTTGACCACGAGCGGCGGGCCGCCGACCAGTTTGATCAGGTCCTTGGTATTGTGAACATGGTAGGCAAAACTGGTGCGGGGCAGCCCCAGGCCCTTGCGGGAAAACAGCTGCAAGGCCCGCAACTTGTCGCGCGAGCGGCCCAGCGCCACCGACTCGGTCAGACAGTAAACGCCCATCATCTCGAACTGGCGGATCACCGCCAGGCCGTAGTGAGTGACCGAGGCACCAATGCGCGGAATCACCGCGTCAAAATCTTCGAGTTTCTCCCCCATGTACCAGATGCTGGGATTGGAGGGGGTGATATCCATAAAACATTTCAACACGTCCAGCACCCGCACTTCGTGGCCGCGTTCCTGCGCAGCGGCTACCAGACGGCGGGTGGAATAGAGGCGCTTGTTGCGCGAGAGTATGGCAATTTTCATAGAGCTTCCTGACTGTTCGCAAGAGGTGGTTGAAACTTGTCGCCGCCCAGGACAAAGGAGGCATCGCTATCAACCAGAAACCGGGGTTTGAGTGCGCCCCGACCGAGCAGCATGCGAAACAGCATGTTCTCGCGGTCGGTCAGGGTCACTTCCGCCTCAAAGGCAGTATTGCCCAGCACCAGCGTGGTTGCAATCACATAGCGCATTTCGGCGTGGCCGCCGGAGTCGGTCACCCGGCGCTGATCGATGACCGGGGCTTCACACTCGATCTGGATTTCCGTGTCTTTCTGGCGCGGGTGCAGGCCAAAGCGGACCCAGGGCCGACCCTCCAGCTCAAAGGGCTCGACATAGTAGGCATGAAGCGCACTGGTGCGCGCGCCGGTGTCGATTTTGGCCTTGATCATGGCCTGTCCCAGGGCGGGCAGACGCACCCATTCCCGCCAGCCGATCACCTGTTTCTCTTCTGTTTCCACGCGATTCCCCCAGTCTGAGAGATGAGATAGTAAATTTGTTGCCCACAACAAATATTTTTTGCTTTGCGGTCCGGGTCGACTGTGATAAATAGCGCTCAATGAACCTTCATTGAGCCGCCGACCCCATTTTCGGTGCCGCACTCGGTGATTGCATTGTCATTTCTTACGCCGGAGATGTCCATGGCTGTAGATATAGATCACTCTGACAACGATATCGATTACCTGCCGGACATGCCGGTGGAAGCCGATAATGACGAGGATTCCCCCAAGCTCTCGGGCAAGGAGGCCAATCAGCAGATTCTGAACATGCGCCGCCGCATCGAGGACCGACTCGAACGCCGGCGTCTGAAAGAAGAGCTCGGTTGTGACGACCTCTGGGAGCTGGATTACTAGCCCCCCCGAAATCGGCTAAGCGCTCTCGGGCGCGCTTTCAGCCAGGACGTCCAGCACCTGCCCCAGCACCGGGTTGAACTCCTGTTCGGCCCGGAAGGCGGCGTAGAGCGGGCGGTGAAACTCGGGGGCATCGGCCACCGGATATAATAAACCGGAGCCGGCCAGCGCCTGCGGCAGATAGGCGCTGCCCTGGACCTGCCTGAGCCGATCCAGCGCCACACTGGCCTGGTTGGTGCGCAGGCGGGTCTGAACATCGCCGCAATGGCGGGCATGGAACAGGGCGAAGGCCGCGCCCCAGTCCACATAGATGTAATCGCCCGCCAATGCGGTTTTCAGCTCCAGGCCAGGCTCGCTGGCCAGCAGAGCCAGATCGAGCTGGCCGATGGCCCGGGCTTTCAGGTCGGCGTCGCCGGGCCGGTCGTATAACACCACCAGGTCCAGCTGCTCGGCCCGCAAGCGCTCGAGCAGCTCCTCCTGCGGGTAGGCCTCGGCGCCCAGAACCAGATCCGGCAATGCCCGGTGCAGACGACTGGACACCTCTCCCAAAGCGAAATGCCACAGCCCCGGTGTGGCGCCCAGACTCAAGTGACGACTGACCTCCGTCTCCCCGGCCAGATCCCGGCGCGCCTCGGCCCAGGCGTCGAGCATCCGCTGGGCGTGCGGCAACAGGCGCTGCCCCTCGCCGGTCATCTGGATGTTGCCGCGGGCACGATAGAACAGCGGGGTGCCGAGCGTCTGCTCCAGCTGGCGGATGCGGGCGCTGACGGCGGCCGGTGTCAGAAACAGCCTGTGGGCCGCCCGGCCGAAATGCCGGGTCTGGGTGACCTCGATAAATGTTTTCAGCAGTTCAATATCCATGCAGCCCCACCTCGGTTACCGCCTGAAATCTACAGGGCGACTCCCGGGGACGCAAGCACAAAAAAACCCGGCGGAAATCCGCCGGGTTTTTTATCAGGCGCTTTCTGCCCCGTAGAACAGTAGGCGATCCGCAGCACCAACGCTTAGAAGCGGATGGCACCACCAATCATGATGCGATTGTTGCCATCGCTGTCGGTAAACGCCACTTGGCCGCTGACTTCGTCGGTGAAGAAGTTGCGGGCACGCAGGGTAAACTCGTCAGTACCAAACCGGTCGGCGAAGGCGGCGCCCACGCTCAGGGTCCGGGTGAAGTAAAAGTCGGCGCCCAGAGACAGGTAATCGTCGAAGTCGCTGTCACGGTACTCACCTTCCAGGTTGACGTAGTTACCGCCACCCAGAGCCGTGACATACTTGGCCTGAACGTTGGCATCGTAGCCGTCGTCATTGAATTCGGTGGTGACCAGCAGACCATCCACCGGCGTCAGGCCGAGGGTGGCGTACAGAGTGGTGTCATCCGAACCGTTGAAGTCGGTGCGAGCGACGCGGGCACCGGCGTAAAACATGGTGTCGGGCACGTACAGCTCGCCACCCACGGTCAGAACATCAAAGTCATTGTCTGCCGCGGCGTAAACGTTGGAGGACTGCTCCAGAAAGGCCGCTTCGGCCAGAGGGTGATTGCGGGTCTGCACCGGATTGAAGTGGAATTCACCGTGTATGCCAAAGGCGCCGTCGCCACCGTCTACATCGGTGTAGTCCGCGCCAATTTCTGCCTGGTAGCTATCGGCCAGTGCCAGGCCAGAAGAAAAGACCATCGCCGTTGCGAGTGCCAGGGATTTGATTTTCATGTGTGCTCCTTTAAATACATCGTGTTCCAGGTTACACCTCGTCTTGTGACGGGGCGGCGGTATTCTAATGAAAACCCGGCGGCATTACACAGCACTTGTTCTGTTTTGGTGCACAGTTCACAGTTTCAGTCTTCTGCCGTGATTCTGTGGAGACTTTCAGACAGAGCAATCGCACTCAAAGCGCTGCTCATCTTCCAGCCGCAGGGCGGTCAGCGTTCCGCCCCACACACAGCCGGTATCCAACGCATAGACATTGCCTGCTGTGGCCTCGCCCGCAAGTGCCGCCCAGTGACCAAAAATGATTTTGTGCTCGCGGCATTTGTGCTTACGGTGAGCAAACCAGGGGGCAAAACCCGGGGGCGGTGTCGTCGCATCCCCTTTGCTCTGCAGGTCCAGCTCGCCCTCGGGCGTACAGAAGCGCATACGGGTAAAATAATTGGTGATCACGCGCTGGCGCTCGACACCATACAATTTATTCTTCCAGACGCTCGGTTCGTTACCGTACATATGGGCGAGAAAATCGTCCAGCTGGTTGCTCTGCAGTACCGCCTCCACCTCCCGGGCGTGGGCTTTGGCACGTTCAAGATCCCACTGCGGCGGAATCCCCGCATGCACCATGACATAGCCCAGTGCCGGATCGTGATGAAGCAGCGGCAGGGTGCGCAACCACTCGATCCATTCGGGGTGGTTATCATCCCCCAGTATCTCTTCAATGGTGTCCTTGGTGTTGGGCTGACGATGCCCGCGCGCCACCGCCAGCAGGTGCAGATCGTGATTGCCCAGCACTGAAATCAGGCGGTCGCGCATCGGATAGAGAAACTCCAGTGTCGCGCGCGAACTGGGCCCGCGATTGATCAGGTCACCGGCAATCCACAAACGGTCGGCGGCCGGATCAAAATTCACGCGATCGAGCAGCCGCTTCAACGGTTCCAGACATCCCTGAATGTCGCCAATGGCATAGGTACTCATGCAAACTCCCGAGACGGTCGCTGGGTAATAAAACGTATCGTTTAATGAATGGCGTGGGGAGGGACCAGCGCAAAGGCCGGTATTTCGACATCGAACAGTTTGCCGTCATCGGACTTCATCTGATAGCTGCCCTGCATGATGCCGGTCTGGGTCTCCAGGATCACACCGCTGGTGTAAGTGTAGCTTTTTCCCGGCCCCAGATAAGGCTGCTCGCCCACCACGCCGATGCCCCGTATCTCCTGCTTTTTCTCCTCCTGGTCACGAATGATCCAGTGCCGGCCGATCAATTGCGCCGCCACATCGCTCTGGTTGGCGATGGTGATGGTATAGGCATACACATAGCGCCCTTCCGCCGGCCGGGACTGCTGCGCGATGTAGTTGGGCTTAACGGTAACGTGAATATCGTGCGTCATGACGCTGAAGCGCTCCAGAATAAAACGATAAGTGAGAACTCAACCCGGCCTTTAACCCTGTTCAGGCAACTCGTCCAGGGCATTGGCCAGAGCCACATAATCGGCGAGCGACAGGGCCTCGGGGCGGAGACTGGAGTCGACCGGCAGTTGATCCAGTCGCTCGGGGTCGACCAGTTGCTTGAGGGCATTGCGCAGGGTCTTGCGACGTTGTTGGAAAGCCACGTTCACCAGACGCTCCAGTGTCTGAATGTTGTTGGCCTTCAGGGGCGGCTCAGCGTAAGGGGTAAGCCGCACCACGGCCGAATCAATCTTGGGCGCGGGTTCGAACGCCTGGGGCGGCACCTCAAACAGGGCCTCGACCCGACAGTAGTACTGTACCATGATCCCCAGCCGACCGTAGGCCTTATCGCCGGACTGGGCCGCCATTCGCTGCACCACTTCTTTCTGCAACATGAAGTGCATATCCGTCACCTGGCCGGTAAAGGTCAAGAGGTGAAAGATCAGCGGGGTGGAAATGTTGTACGGCAGATTGCCCACGATCCGCAGCGGCTGCTCCGCGCGCAGCAGGCTGGAGAAATCGAACTTCAGGGCGTCGGCCTGAAACAACTGAAAGCCCGGATGGCGCTCGAACTGCACCTTGAGCCAGGGCACCAGATCCCGGTCCAGCTCGATTACACTCAGCGACTCGGCGTTATCGGCCAGGCGCGCGGTCAGTGCGCCCTTGCCCGGCCCGATTTCCACCAGATGCTCACCGGGCCGGGGGTGAACCGCCGCAGCTATCTGGTCGATGACATTGCCATCCACCAGAAAATTCTGCCCGAACCGTTTGCGCGCCCGGTGGGGCCCCTCTCGATTGCCCATCTTGCTCATACCGGGTCTCCCTGTCGGCGCGCACCGGCCATGGCGCGGGCATAATCCAGGGCCGTGGTGAGGCTGCCGCTGTCAATGTCTCCGGTGCCCGCCAGATCCAGGGCCGTGCCGTGATCCACGGAAGTCCGGATAATGGGCAGCCCGAGGGTGATGTTCACCGCCTGACCGAAACCGCGATATTTCAGTACCGGCAACCCCTGGTCGTGGTACATGGCCAGGACCGCGTCGGCCCGCTCGAGGTGCTTGGGGGTAAACAGGGTGTCGGCCGGTAGCGGCCCCACCAGGTTCTGGCCCCGGGCGCGCTGGCGCTCGAGTACCGGTTCAATCAGGTCAATTTCTTCACGGCCCAGATGGCCGCCTTCGCCCGCGTGGGGATTCAGGCCACACACCAGAATACGGGGCGCCTCGATGCCAAAATCGCGCTGCAGATCCGCGTGCAGAATATCCAGCACCTCGGTCAGCAGGGTCTCGTCCAGCGCGTCGGCCACGTCCCGCAACGGCAGATGGGTGGTCGCCAGGGCCACCCGGAGCCCTTCGGTCGCCAGCATCATCACCACCCGGGGCGTGCCGGTCTTGTCGGCCAGGTACTCAGTGTGGCCACTGAAGGCGATGCCCGACTCGTTGATCACGCCTTTGTGCACCGGTCCGGTAATCAGGGCGTCGAAGGACCCGGCCTGGCAGCCGGCAATGGCAAAGTCCAGCGTCTGCAGCACATAGGCGCTATTGGCGGGGTCGAGCTGGCCGGGGGAGACCGCGCTGCGACAGGGGATCGGCGCCACCACCAGCTCTCCCGCCGCCATTGCCCGGGGCGGTTGCTTCACATCCAGCTCGCGCAGCGTCAGGGGCAGACCGAGCGCCCGCGCCCGGGCCTGCAGCAGCTCGGGATCGGCCACCGCGACAATCTCATCGGCGTTCTCGCGCTGGGCCAGCAGCACCGCCAGGTCGGGCCCGATACCGGCCGGCTCGCCCGACGTATAGGCCAGGCGCAGAGCGGTTGGGTTCATCGATGCCGGACTCACAGTTTGATTTCTACGTACACTTCTTCGCGGATTTCCGCCAGCCAGGTCTGCAGCTCCTCATCAAAGCGGCGCTCGCGCAGAAGGTTGGCGGCCTGATTGCGCTGCATGCGCTCGCTCATGTCCTGCTCGCGCCGGTCCTCGACAGTCAGGATGTGCCAGCCGAACTGGCTTTTGAAGGGTTCGCTCACCTCGCCCACCTCGGTGTTGTTCATCACCTGATCAAAGGCGGGCACCATCTGCCCCGGGTTGGTCCAGCCCAGGTCGCCGCCCTGGAGCATGGAGCCGATATCTTCGGAGTGCTCTCGGGCCAGCTCGGCGAAGCTCTCGCCTTCCTCTAATACGCGGTTGCGCAATTCGGTCAGCTGACGCTCGGCATCCTCGTCATCCACGATTTCCGAGGTCTTGATCAGAATGTGGCGTGCCTTGGTCTGCTCGACCATGCTGTCGCCCGAGCGGCTGCGGGTCTCGTGCGCCTTGAGAATATGGAACCCGGCACCACTGCGCACCGGCTCGGACACATCGCCCTCTTCCATTTCAGCGACAACGTCCGCGAACAGACCCGGTAGCTGCTCCAGCTTGCGCCAGCCCATTTCACCACCCTGCAGGGCGTTGGCGTCGTTGGAGTGAGTCATGGCCATCTGGCTGAAGTCGGCGCCCTCGGTCAGCTCCTCATACACCTGCTGCGCCTCCTCCCGCGCTTCTTGCACCTCGTCTTCCGAGGCACCACTGGGCACGGAGATCAGAATATGGCCCAGCCGGTAGTCGGGGGAGGTGGCGAACTTGCCGTCGGTGGAGGCCAGAAAGCTGTCGATATCCTGTTCGTTGAGCTCGATCCGGCTGTTGACCACCGCCTGCTGGATCTGGTTGACCCACATTTCCCGGCGGATCTGGTCGCGGAAGCCTTCCAGGCTCTGCCCTTCTCTGGCCAGATCCGCACGCAGCTGCTCTTCGGTCAGCTGGTTGTTCTGCATGATGCGCTGCACCGTCTGGTCAAGCTGCTGCTCGGACACCTCAATGCCGAAGCGCTGGCCCATCTGCATCTGCAAACGCTCAAGTACGAGCTGATCGAGGATCTGCTCCTCCAACTGGTCTCTCGGCGGCACCTGCTGGCGATTGCCCGACTGCTCCATCCGCTCAAGAATGGCCTCGGTGCGCGCATTGAGTTCGCTTTCGAGGACCACATCGTCGCCCACAATCGCCACCACCCGGTCGAGCATCTCGGTTTCCGCTCGCACCGACCGGGTGTCCAGAGTGAGGGCTGAAACCGCAAGCAGCGCGGTGGCAACTGCCATCAAAGTTGTTCGTGTAAAACGCGTCAAGTACATAGAAATTTCGCTGTGGTTTAGGAGTTAGCGGATGGACCCGTCCCGGACACCGTAGCCGGGAATGGCTTTTTCGAGCAACTCACCGACTTTGCGGTTGATGCTGCCCAGGCCTTTGAACTGGAAGTCAAAAATGATGCTCTGATCATAATCGTCGTTTTCGACCGTCTCCAGGAAGGTCGGCGTGTAATCGAAATCCAGCCAGCGCCGGGCCATTAACCGGACCCGGTAGCAGCAGTCGTTATATTCGAGTCCGACGAAGGTATCGAGTTCCTTTTCATAGGTAAAGTCATAGTTGGCCCGACCGATCAGGCTCCACTGGCCACTGCCCACCCCCGGGACCGGCATGTGAAAGGAAAAATCCACCTGATCGATGGCCCGTTCCATTTCCTGGTCCGGGTTTTCCTGACCCGGCGACGGGGGGTTGTGGGTGTAGCGGTAAGACAGGTTGAGGATCCGATCCGACTCGTCGGAATAGCGCAGGCTGGCATTGGCGCTGCCCAGACGATCCTCGACCTGATTGTAGGCCACGTTGCCGGTGAAATTCACGCGCTGGCCCAGACGGGCGCTGAGCTGCCCCGCCAGCTCCGAGCGCTCGTAGGTCTCCTCCGGCTGCTCGGCATCGGGGTCCGCGTCCGGGTCAGGCTCAAAATCGGGCGTGGTCAGCCCGACCCGCCGATCGGCGAAGTAGAGTATCTGGCCCGCGCTCAGGCTCAGGTTCTCGGTGCCGGTCAGCGGGTCGATAAAGCGGCTGGTCACCCCCACTGACACCCGGTTGGCATCCTCAATGCGATCGCCCCCGGAAAACCGGGTGGTGCGGTACAGCTGACTGTAATTGAAGGTCAGCGGCTTGGCGTCAAAGTTCAGGGGCCGGTTGTCTTCGGTCAGCCCGAACAGATCACTGTGGTCTTCAAAATCACTGTAGAAGTAGAAAATTCGCGGCTCCAGCGTCTGCAGAAAGCCCCGACCAAACAACTGACCGTCGCGCTCGAAATAGAGCCCCATATCGAGCGTACCCTGGGGCACGACCAGGCTGGGGGAGGCATTGGCGCCTTCGACCAGGTTGTCATCGTTCAACTGGTAGCTGAGCGTCTTGACCGTCGCCCCGGGCCGGAAAAAGCCCCAGAGCCACTCTTTGTCCCAGGTCAGGTTGTAATCGGTGCGAAAGCGCTCGCCCACCAGAAGATTGTCAATCGCGTTCTCGTCCTCCGTCTCGAAAGTGTCGTTGACATCGAAATAGGTGTATTCGTTGTTCAGCCCCAGGACCCAGTCGTTCCATTGGTAGAGGCCATCGGCATTCACCCGCGGAAGCTCCCGATGAGGCCATTTGGCGGTGCTCAGTGCGCGCAACTCTTCGGCCTTGACGCCAAACAGCCAGTTGTCCCCCTGATAGCTGGCCCGGCCCATTTTGCTCACCTGGGCGGTGCGATTGACGTCCAGGCCGCTGCTGTTGAGATCGCGCAGATAGTCGTTGTCGCTCAGGTCGGTGTAGTCGATCTCTGTGGTCCAGCGCTGGCCTTTACCGCCATCCTGCTGCACCCGCAGCTGCCAGCGCTCATCGCCGCGATGCGGATAGGCTTCTTCCTCGGTGATTTCGCCGTCCCGGATCTGCCGCTCCAGGCGCCGACTGTAACCACCGCGATCTTCGTCCAGGTAGGCGCCGCCGATCTGGGTCTGAAAATGCCGGGACAGGTGACGGGTTTCCAGGTTCCAGGAGGTCCCGCGCTTGGACATATAATCGGGGGTGATGGTCGCATCCAGATTGGGCGCGATATTCCAGTAGAACGGCAGCGTCACCTCCACGCCATTGCGCCGGCTCTCGCCCAGGGAGGGAAACAGAAACCCGGTCTGACGGTGCTCTCCCAGCGGAAAGCTCAGGTAGGGGGTGTAGAACACGGGCACATGAAACAGCTCCATGCGCATATGTCTCGCTGTGCCGTAATGCTCGTCGTTGTAGATGTTGATCTTGTTGGCCTTGAGCTGCCAGGCATTGCTGTCGGGTTCGCAGGTGGTCAGGGAGCTGCGCTCCAGCCCGATGAACCGATCCCCCAGTTTCTCCAGATGCTCGGCCCGACCGCGCACCCGGGTCTCGTGAATCACAAAACGGGCATCCTCCAGCTGGGCATCACCCGAATCCATGTCCATCTCGGCCCGGTCCGCACGCAACAGCAGACCCGGCTCACGAATGGTGATGTCACCGCTCATTTCCGCCTGGCGGGACTGCTGGTCGAGGCGGGCCGACTCGGCGTCAAAACTCCGATACCCCTGGGTCAGACGCACGTCGCCCTCCAGGATCACGTCGGTCTGGTCGCGCATTTCGGAACGATCGGCGCTGGCCCGGACCGGGGATTGCTCCGGGTCTTTGCCGGCATCCTCGTCTGTCCGCGGCGGGCTGATGTAGGCGCCGCAGCAGCCGGTGGGCAGCGCCTGGCGCTGGGCCTCGGTCAACTCCTCGAACGGCACCCAGTCCAGCGTCCCGATCTCAGGGGCCTCGCTTGCACTCGAGCCCTCAGCAGAGAGCGGGTCAGAAGAGGCCTGGCCGGTGGACGCCTGGTCCGCGAGGGGCTGGGCGCTGGCGGTCAACGCCAGACAGCACAACACCCGACGCGCCAGTCTGTAAGGGAAAAGTACAGGTTCCATGTAAGCCAATATCTCGGAGGAGGCAAATAGCCGGGAATTCTACTCGAATAACCAGGTCCTTGGAATGAACAGATTGCCCTGACTTTTGACTTTCACGGGCCAAACCAAGGTAGAATCTGGACGATAACGCCGATAAATCGAGGATGCGACGATGAATGACCAGCCCGGAGAGCGCCAGGAACAACTCAACCAATGGGCTCGCACCCAACTGCAACATCTGCACGCCCACAGCTCTCCGCAGTCGCTGACGCTGGAGCCTCTGGTCGGTGATGCCGGCTGCCGACGCTATTATCGGCTCAACACCGAGCCCTCACTGCTGGCGGTCGATGCGCCACCCGATGTTGAAAATGCCCATCGGTTCAAAGAGCTGGCTGACTACCTGCGCCGCCATCATATCGCCGTACCCAATGTCGCGGCCGTGGACTCCGAGCGCGGCTTCCTGCTACTGGAAGACTTTGGCGACCGCCTGTTACTGCACGCCCTGCGTCAGCAGCCCGAATCCGCCACCGCGCTCTACGGCGAATCCCTGATGCAATTGCTGGCCCTGCAGCAGACCCCCGCCAGCGACGTGCTGCCGGCCTACGATCAGCCGCGCCTGCGCCGGGAACTCGACCTGTTTGACCAGTGGTTTCTCAAAGAGTTGCTGGATTACGACTTGAGCGACAGCGAGCGGACGATGCTTGATCAGCTGTTTGCCCAACTGGAAGCCTCGGCGCTCGAGCAACCCCGGGTCGCCGTCCACCGTGACTATCACTCGCGCAACCTGCTGATCCGGCCCGATGGCTGCCTGGGCATTGTCGACTTTCAGGACGCTGTCTGGGGCCCCATCACCTATGATCTGGCCTCTCTGCTCAAAGACTGCTACATCCGCTGGCCCGCCGACCAGGTCCGCCAGTGGGCGCTCGGTTACGGCAACATGGCCGCCGGCATCGGACTGCTCGAGGGCATCACCGAAGAGCAGTTCCTGCGCTGGTTCGACTGGATGGGGCTGCAACGTCACCTGAAAGTGCTGGGTATCTTTGGCCGCCTGGCGCTGCGCGATCAGAAACCCCGATACCTGGACAATCTCGCGTTGGTCATCCGCTATGTTCTGGAGGTCGCCGCGCGATATCCGGAGTTGTCCGATTTTCGCTACTGGTTCGAGCACTCTGTGCTTCCTCATGCCCGCGCCCAATCATGGTACCGGGACTATCGCCAGGCGGGGGACGAAGCGGCGTGAAAGCCATGATCCTGGCGGCCGGTCTGGGCAGGCGCATGCGGCCTCTGACCGACCACACCCCCAAGCCCCTGCTGGCGCTCGGCGGCAAGCCCCTGCTGCAATACCACCTGGAAGCCCTGGCCGCCGCCGGGGTCATGGACGTGGTGATCAACCTGTCCTATCTCGGTGACCAGATCCGGGACTTTGTGGGCGACGGGGCCCGCTTTGGCTTGCGGGTGCACTATTCGCCCGAACCCGAGCCACTGGAAACCGGCGGTGCCATCCTGCAGGCCCTGCCTCTGCTGGGGAACGACCCCTTTCTGATGATCAACGGCGATGTCTGGACCGATTACCCACTGAGCCGGCTGGCTCACCACTCGCTCCCGGAGGACCGGGACGGACGACTGCTGCTGGTGCCCAACCCGGATTTCCACCCGCGGGGGGATTTTGCGCTGGGCCTCGATGGTCTGCTCAGAGAAGCCCCTGAATCGCTGCCCAACACCCTCACCTTCGCCGGTATCAGCCTGCTCAGGCCGCGCCTGATTGCCGACTACCCGCTAAAACGCCCGATTTTCCCGCTGCTCGAAGCCCTGCGCCCAGCGATCGCCCAACGACGCCTGGAGGGCGAGCACTATGCCGGGCGCTGGAGCGATATCGGCACCCCCGAGCGACTGGACCAGCTACACAGTGAGCTCACCCGAGGCCAATGACCATGACGCGCTCCCCCTTTCTATGTATCGCCCATCGCGGGGGCGAGGGTCCGGAAAACAGCCGGGAAGCCATTGAGCACAGTCTCGCGCTCGGAGTGGAGGCAATCGAAATTGATGTCTGGAACCTGCACGATGAGCTCTGGGTGACCCACGACCGGCGCCTGGGCCGGCAACTGCCGGGTATCGGCATGCTGCAACAACAAACGCTCGACCAACTGCAGGGCCTGCAGCTGGAAAACGGCGAGACGATCCCGCGCCTGCGCGAAGTGCTCGAGCAGGTCGGGGACAAGGCGTTACTGAATATCGAGATCAAAAGCCCGGATTGCGCCATCCGGCTGAGCGAGACCCTGCGGGCGCACAGCCGGGATCACGGGCTGGATCTGGAGCAGTACATCGTCTCCAGCTTTGATCACTGGCAGGTCTACCAGATGCTGGAGCTGTTACCCGAAGTACGGCGCGGAGCCCTGCTCGCCGGCGTGCCATTGGACTACGGCCGCTGCTGCGACGAGCTCAAAGCCTACTCGCTGCATTCGAACATCGGCTTCACTCCGCGCGAGCTGGTGGTGGATGCGCACACACGCGGAGTCCAATCCTGGGTGTACACCGCCAATCACCCGGACGAGTGGCTGGCGCTGCTCGAGCTGGGCGCGGACGGCGCTTTTACCGACCATCCCCGGGCGCTGCTGGACTTTCTCGCCCAGCAGGCCCGGGAGGCTTAACACCCCACTAGTACCGCCACTTGAACTTGACGCCCACCGTCTGCGGCTGCCCCCAGACGCCATAGCCCCAGTCACTGCCCAGGGTATTCTGGTAAGTGAAGTACTCTTCGTCGGTCAGGTTGTTGGCGAAGGCGGAGAGCGTGTAATTGCCCCCGGAAGACACCCAGCTGATTTTTGCGTTCATCAGACCGTAGGCGCTCTGCCGCGAGTAGGGATCGTTCTCGATCTGCAGATAGTGATCGTCCTGCCAGGCGTAATCCAGCTGGTAGGTGATCTCCGAGCTGTTGTCCAGCGACTGGTAATAGCGCGCCACCAGGTTATAGGTCATGGCCGGTGCCGAGGGCAGCTCATTGTTATCGAAGGTGTACTCGTCTCCGGCGACAATAAAGATCTGCTCCGAGTCGAACTCGGTATCCAGCAGCCCCAGACCCGCGATCACCTCAAAGGAGGGAGTCAACTGCGCCGTCACCTCCAGCTCGGCCCCCAGGCCGGTGACATCACCCGCGTTGGTGATCACGCTGCCATCGGCCACGGTCAGGAACACCTGGGCCTGATAGTCCTCCACCTCGTAGGCAAACGCCGAGGCGTTCAGGCGGATCTTGCCATCGGCCAGGGTACGCTTGTAGCCCAGCTCGAAGTTGGTGATATCCTCCGGCCCCACTGGGCGGGTCGCTTCGATGGACGCATTGTAGCTGCCGGAAAAGCCGCCACTCTTGAAGCCTGTCGCCAGGCTGGCGTAGGCCAGGGTATCGGGGTCGGGACGCCAGTCCAGACCGAGGCGGCCGGTAATGGCATCCTCGGACAGGTCATCGGTCACATCGATCTCTTCATAAAAGCTCGGCCCCGCATCCTGCACAAAGTCGCGCTCCTCCTCTGTGTAGCGCGCGCCCAGTATCCAGGTCAGATCCGACACCCAGTCGTACTCGATCTGCCCGAACGCGGCCCAGGAGCGCGAATCGAGGGTGACATCCTCGCGGTGCCAGAAGCCGTCAGTGGCATCGGCCGTGGTCGGTGCTTCGGTCAGCAGCTCCCGGTGGTCATCGTAAAAATAGAGCCCGGTCACCCACTTCATCACCCCCGTGTCCCCGTTCAACCGGACTTCCTGGGTGAACTGTTCAGCGTCGGCGGAGTACTGCTCGTCAAAGAAGATGACCGGCGTACCATCACCGTCGTCCTGGAGAAATTTGTCCAGGGTTTCCACCGCCGTGACCGAGGTCAGTTCAAAGTCATCGAAGGGCAGCGTCAGGGTCAGGGAGGTGCCAAAGGTTTCAATCTGGGTCGCCAGGCCGCCGCTGGCACTGGAGGCGACATTCTCGGGCCCGAAGTTACCCCCGGCCGCCTCTTCACCAGTCATGTCAAAGGTGGCGCTGGTACACAGCCCGGCCTGAATCCGGCCAATCTCACAGGTGGCGGCATCTTCATCGGCGGAAACCAGGTAGCCCATGTGAGCAAAACCTACTGACTGTTGATCGGCCTCACTGCCATGAACATTCAGCAGGGCCTCGCCCCCGCCTTCAATATCCATGGCCAACTGCGCCCGAAAGCCGAAACTGTCGGTGTCGTTGAGTTTGCGACCGTCGACCGCATTGGTCTGCCAGCCATCGTTCTGCGTGGTCTTGATCGCGACACGGCCGCGCACGCCTTCACGGAGCGGGCCGCTGACCATGGCCTGGACAATGCTCTCGGAATAGCTGCCGTAGCTCAGGCTCGCAGAAGCATCAAAGTAATCCGTGGGCTTGCGCGAAACATAGTGCACCAGGCCGCCGGTGGTATTGCGCCCGTAGAGCGTCCCCTGGGGGCCACGCAACACTTCCACCCGTTCCAGATCAAACAGCTGGATGGCCGAACCGGCCGGGTTGCCTCGGTAGACATCGTCCACATAGATTGCGACCGGCGATTCCCAGGAGTCGGAAAAATTCACCAGGCTGATGCCGCGCAGACTCACCGAGGGGCTGGACGCTTCACCAAAGATGGCGAAGAAATTCATATTGGGCACTTGCTCGGTAATATCCAGCCCTTCTTCGAAGCCCATCTTGTCGATGGCATCGCCCGAGAACGCGCTGACGGCAACGGACACATCCTGCAGGGACTGCTCACGTTTTTGCGAGGTGACCAACACCTCTTCCATCACGCTCTGGCTCGATTGAGCAAGCGCCGCACTGCACCAGAGAGAGGAAGCACCAGCCAGTAGAATCAGGGAAGGTCTGGCAACCGCTGTTGCCAGAAAACGGGGAGAGAAATTTGATAGAGGCTGCATAATGTCTCCTTGTCCTTGCAGCGAAACAAACCATCCGGCTGCCCATGCAAACCGGATCGCACGTTACCTTCCCGACTACATCCAACCGACCCTCCGCCTCGTTGACCGAAAACAACACGAGCGCGCAAGGAACGTTCTGGGAAGATTGTGACAACTTTAGCATCGGCCGGGAACAACTTCCACGCCACGAATAACATTGGCGCATTTGGGCACATAATGCAGTTCGCTTTACGTCCCTGTGCTCACTGCATACCGTTCGTCCTGAATCGAGTAGGAGGGGGAGTTGCCTCCCCCGTCCTCTCACACCACCGGGCGTACGGTTCCGTAC